>JBOGSL010000115.1:0-22078 GCA_050695395.1 Chloroflexota bacterium
AGCTCGCACCCACGTTCGATGTCATGATGATGATGGTGTTCCGGAAGTCGACAGCCCGTCCCTTGGCGTCCGTGAGGCGTCCGTCCTCGAGGATTTGGAGCAGGATATTGAAGACCTCGGGGTGTGCTTTCTCGATCTCGTCCAGCAAGACCACCGAGTAGGGCTTGCGGCGCACCGCCTCGGTGAGCTGGCCACCCTCTTCGTAACCCACATATCCGGGCGGTGCGCCTACCAGTCGTGCTATCGCGTGGCGCTCCATGAACTCGGACATATCGATTTTGATCAGCGCGTCTTCGGCGCCAAACATGAACTCAGCGAGTGCCTTGGCCAGCTCGCTCTTGCCAACACCGGTGGGACCAAGGAAGATGAAACTTCCGATGGGGCGGCGTGGATCTTTGAGGCCGGTTCTGGCTCGACGCACCGCGCTGGCGATCGTCGCGATTGGTTCATCCTGCCCGATGATGCGATTGTGCAACGCGCCTTCCATCTCCAGCAACCGGACCGATTCTTCCTGCGCTATACGCATGACCGGGATTCCCGTCCACATCGCCACTACCTGGGCTACATCCTCTTCGTCGACCTCGAGTTGCTCGCTGGTCTGCTCGGTGCGCCAGCCTTGCTCTAGATCCGTGATGCGGTCACGCAGCTTCTGCTCTTGATCGCGCAACTGAGCAGCCAACTCGTATTTTTGATGCTGAATGGCGGAGTCTTTCTGCTCCTGGATGCCCTCCAACTCCTTCATCGCATCTTTCAGCGTTTGGGGCGCCACCGCGCGACGCATGCGAACCCGCGATGACGCCTCATCGATGACGTCAATCGCCTTGTCCGGCATGAACCGGTCGGTGATGTAGCGCTCCGCCAGATCGGCCGCGGCCCGAAGCGCTGCGTCGGTGATCTTGAGCCGGTGATGCTCCTCGAATCGCTCGCGAAGTCCGTGCAAGATCTCCACACTTTCCTCCACGGTCGATTCACGCACCGTGATGGGCTGGAATCGTCGTTCCAGCGCGGCGTCGCGCTCGATGTACTTGCGGTACTCGTCGAGCGTGGTGGCGCCGATCGTCTGGAGTTCCCCACGGGAGAGTGCCGGCTTGAGTATGTTGGCGGCATCCACCGCCCCTTCGGCCGCGCCCGCTCCGACGATCGTGTGAAGCTCGTCAATGAAGAGGATGCAGTCGCCCGAGGAACGTATTTCCTCGATGATCTTCTTGAGCCTCTCCTCAAATTCACCTCGGTATTTCGTGCCGGCTACCAGCGAACCGATGTCGAGTGTGAGGAGGCGCTTACCGAGTAGATTCTCGGGTACTTCGCCACCGACTATGCGCTGGGCCAGCCCCTCGACGATGGCTGTCTTGCCAACACCCGGCTCGCCAATCAGAGCCGGATTGTTTTTTCGCCGTCGCGAGAGGACCTGCAAGACGCGCTCGATCTCGTCGTCGCGTCCGACTGTAGGATCGAGCTGGCCGGTGCGAGCCTGCGATGTCAGATCGATGCCCAGCTGGTCGATAGTGGGAGTCTTGCTGGATCGGCGATCGCCATGATGTGGGTTCGGTCCCGACTGAGTGAGAACTTTGATGACTTCCGAGCGGACCTTCTCGAGGTTCACTCCCAGGCTCTCCAGCACGCCGGCCGCAATGCCCTCACCCTCGCGGATCAGCCCGAGGAGAAGATGTTCGGTGCCTATGTAGTGATGACCGAGCCTTCGAGCCTCGTCGACCGCAAGCTCGATTACCTTCTTCGCGCGCGGTGTTAATCCGATCTCGCCGGTCGGTGGGCGGTCGCCTCGCCCGATGATGAATTCAACGGCGCTCCGGACCTTTGTCAACTCGACGCCGAGATTGGAGAGTACCTTGGCAGCGACGCCCTCGCCCTCTCGTACCAGGCCCAGCAGGAGGTGCTCGGTGCCGATATAGCTGTGATTAAACCGCTGCGCTTCTTCCTGAGCTAAGGTGAGTACTTTGCGCGCGCGTTCGGTGAAACGATCAAAGCTGCTGCTGCCGCTTGGGTTCATGATGTATGATTCCGATCCTGAGATGACGTCGGCGGCTTACCACCTATTCTGAAACGGCTTGCACCGCCTCCGAGGCGTCAGAAGTCGCGCCGTTGGCGCTGGGGGATTCGTTTTGACTGATCTGATCAAAGGCGACTGCCCTGTCGGTCTCTTGTCCATTCGTTTCGTGCTCGGGATTGTCGCCCGCCTCTGAGGGCTCTCCCTCTGAGGCTACCTCATTGCCGCCGGCCTCTGCTGTCGGCTCGCCGGCGTCCATCTGGATACTCGCTTCCTGAGTTTCGCCCGGCGCTTGTGCTTCGGCAGTCACCTCGGATTCTGCCTGCGCTGTCTGCTGAGCTTCGGCCGCCGGCTGAACCGTCTCCGGAGATTCTTCCACCTCTGTCGGTTGCCCCACTTCCGCAGCCGGCGCCTCTGTGAGCTCGACGACCTCGGCTTCTGCTTGCGGCGCTTCAGCGTCCTCGGCCGCTTCCTCGTACTCGAACTCCGCCAGGCCATCGGCAAGTGGCGTGTTCTCTTCGACTTCGCCGTAACTTTCAACCGGCATCACGGGCTCCGCCGCCTGCCTGACACTGAGGCCAAGCCGGCGCCGCTCGCTGTTAATGCTGATAATCTTGGCTTTGATTTCCTGGCCTTCGTGAACAACACGAGAAGCATCCTGTACTTCGATATCGGTCAGCTCACTCAAATGGATGAGGCCCTCGAGGCCTTCCTCCACCTTGGCAAAGACGCCGAACTTCACCAGCTTCGTAATGACGCCCGGCACGATCTGTCCCAGATGATAACGCTGCTCGATCGTCTCCCATGGGTCCGGTAACGCCCGCTTCACGCTCAGTGCGATCTTGCGTCCTTCTCGGTCCACGCTGAGGACGTACACGTCCACTTCCTGGCCCGCGTTCAAGACTTCAGTCGGGTGGTTGACGCGATTGTACGACAGCTCCGAGACGTGCACCAGCCCGTCGGCGCCCCCCAAGTCGACGAACGCGCCGAAGTTGGTGATATTGCTCACCACGCCCCGGCGGATTTGTCCTGCCTCGAGCTGCTCCAGAAGCTCATCCTTCCGTTGCGAGCGCTGCTCCTGCGCCGCTGCTCGCTCCGAGAGGATTAGACGGTTTCGGCTGCGGTTGATCTCGATTACCTTCAGCGGCAGACGCTTGCCGCGCATGGCGGCAAGGGCTTGCGAGATTTCCTCGTTCTCCCCCTCGTGCCTGACCACGTTACGTAGCTCCAACACCTGGGACACCGGAACGAATCCTCGGACGCCTTTGACGTCGACGATGAGACCGCCCCGATTGAAGTCGACCACGGGTCCTTCCACAATGCCCCCCTGGCGGTAGAGCTCGTCGATCTCGCGCCAGGATCGCTCCGTTTGAGCGCGACGGAGGGACAGAACTGCGTGGCCCTCGTGCCCTTCCGGCTGCATGACATAGACCAATGTGCGGTCTCCGACCTGTAACTCCGGCTCCGGCTCAGAGTCGTTGGCCAGCTCCCGTGCCGGGATCACGCCCTCTGATTTGGAGCCGATATCAACCAGAACCTCGTCTGGATCGACTCGAACGATCGTACCCTCGACTGTCTCTCCTCGGCGTAGCCGGCGAAAGGCGTAGTCGGACTCGCGCAGCAGCGCCTCCATAGCCGATTCACCTTCCGCGGCGCCCTCTCGGGCTCCGTTGGGAGGAGCGGCGTCTGCTGCTGGGACCGGCGCACCATCCTCCTTCGTTCGTGGTGCGCCATGGTCCGAAAAATTGTTCATGCTACTCCTTACGGACCCGCTCCAGCGGATGAAATAGGGACAATGGAGCGAGCCTGATGCGCCACAGGCCCAGGAGATTACGACAATCCCTGGGCTTTCGGGTACCCAAAAGTATACCAGAGGGCCCGGCGGTAGTAAAGGCGTTCTAGAGAGCTTACGGGCCGTTTGCGCAAGGGATTTCGGTGCTCTATCATCAGGCAATGACAGGCCTGGAATCCGAGCTTGGGACCACCATCATGCTTCTGATTCTCTTGCTGATAGTGGCTCTGTTTATCGCCAACCTGATCGGAGCCCTCAATGTCGTCGGCTGAAGTCTCGGCGCGGGAGCTTTCCCACGAGGATGCCGGCCTCGGCGTAGACGATCTCCAGCAGTTGTACTACTACACCCGCCTGACGCGGTCTGTGGAAGATCGAGTACGGGCGCTCTATTTGCAGGGGAAATTGCAAGGGGCCGTGTACTCGAGCCGCGGGCAGGAGGGAACGGCGGTGGCAAGCGCCTACGCTTTGCAGCCTGACGACTTCGCCGCGCCCCTCATTCGCGACCTGGGCGCGGCCTTTGTTCGGGGCATCCGACCTGGTCCGATCTTCGCGCAGTGGCTCGGACGCGAGGGCGGTCCGACGGAAGGCCGTGACGGCAATCTCCACTTCGGAGACCTGAATCACGGCGTCGTAGCCCCGATCAGCATGCTGGGCGCGACGATTCCGGTATGTGCCGGCATCGGTCTCGCCAGCCGGCAGCGAGGAGAGCGGCGCGTGGCCCTGGCGTACATTGGCGATGGTGGAACCAACACCGGCGAGTTTCACGAGGGACTGAACTTCGCGGCCACGCTCAAACTTCCCATGGTCTTGATCGTGGAAGAAAACGGCTTCGCTTACTCCACTCCGGTCCGACAGCATGTCGCGATCGATACCTTTTCCGATCGAGCGGCCGCTTACGGCATTCCGGCAGAGAGTGTCGACGGCAACGATGTGATCGAGGTGTATCGCGCCACAAAGTCGGCGGTAGACCGTGCTCGAGCGGGCGAGGGACCGACCCTCATCGAAGCCAAGACGTTTCGCATGCGCGGTCATGCAGAGCACGACAATGCCTTCTACGTGCCCAAAGACTTACTCGCCGAGTGGGAGCAGCGCGATCCCATCGACCGGCTGGTCGCCTACCTGGATCAACACGGCCTCTGGGACGATGCTAAGCACCAGGAGATCGACGCGAAGGTGCGCGACGAAGTGGCCGAAGGCCTCGAATGGGCCGAGGCCTCCCCGCAACCCCAGCCGCGAGACGAGCAAGGTCGCGTGTATGCTTCGTTCCCACCGAATGTTGCCTCTACGACAACACCATGACGACGATACCCGGCCGCAGCCGGAGCGCGTTACCTGTCATAGACGTCCAGAACGACGTGGCGGCAAAGGCTCACAACCGTAACGTCGTGATTGCCAGAATCGCCAACCTCGTTTACCGCGCCGGCTCAGCGAACACCCGTCGTCCGGGTGCAACACGCCGATGAAAACCTACCGCGGAATACGGATGGCCGGCAGTATGTCGCGGAACTCGCGCGTCACGCTTCGGAGCCCCTTGTCCACAAGCAGTATGGCGACGCCTTGTAGGCGACGGATCGCCGCGGGTGCGGGAGGAGATCAAGAAGCTGGCGAACTGGGTGCGGCTGGACCAGGAATTGGCGGACTAAACCGGCCCGCCTTCTCGAAGAGTTACCGAACGGTGACGATGTCGCGGGAGGCATGATTCAGCCTCCGCGACCCCCCCGGCTCAACAACCACGATGTCCTCAATGCGCACCCCCACCTCACCCGATACGTAGATGCCTGGCTCGACGCTGAAAACCATCCCCGGCTCGAGTATAAGATCGTTGCCTTCGATCATGAACGGTTGCTCGTGCACCTCCAGGCCAAGCCCGTGGCCCGTTCGATGGACGAACTGCTTGCCAAATCCCGCCTCGGTGATAACGCCCCGAGCCGCGCGATCAATGTCCTCCGCGGCTATGCCCGGTCGAGCTGCTTCTACGCCGGCTTGCTGCGCATCGCGCACGATCCCGTAGACGTTCAGAAACCGCTCATCCGGTTGACCTACGTGCACCGTGCGAGTGATGTCTGCCTGGTATCCGGCAACCTGCCCGCCGAAATCGAGAATCACTGCATCCCCGCCCTGGATGATCCGTTCCGAAGTAATGTGGTGGGGCGAGGCGGAGTTAGGACCGCTGCCCACGATGGGCCCCCAGCCGGCTTCATCCAGGCCCTGAGCGCTCAGAATCCGGCGAAGCTCGGCGGCAACATCCTGCTCGGTACGGCCCGCGAACGGCCGGCGAACAATGTCTGCGAAGGCCTCGTCGGCTATCTGCGCCGCTTGTTCCAGCATCGCTATCTCGTCAGCAGATTTGCGCATCCTTAGTTGTCCCAGAAGTGGTGACGCCAATCGCAGCTCTCCGGCTAGGGCTTCTTGCACGCCCAGAACAACCGCCGCCCGAGCTTGATCGGATATTGCTATGCCCGGCTTCTCCGGAAGCGCTCCCAGATTTCCCGCCAGGACGGCAAACGGATCGTCAGTTTCTTCATACGCTACCGTGGGCACCGGTCCTTTGCTCACCCTTGGCTCCTCCAGACGCGGAAGAAGCAGGAACGGCTCGACCCCAGCTTGCAGAACCAGCACCGTCGGGCGCTCGCTGTCGACGGCGGCGTAGCCAGTGAGATAGTGCAGGTCGGCCCCCGGAGTGACGAGCAAGAGATCCACGGAGGCCCGACGCATCATGCTCTGCAGGAGATTGAAGTGTCTCATCCCACGTGTTGAAGAGGGTCCGGACTCGTTCCCACCAACCAGAACGGGTCCGAGGGCCGGGGGAGGGCCTTTCCGAGAACGCTGAGATCGCAGGTCTCGCTGAAGTGCCGGCAGACGGATTCCGCGGTCAGGTTCACCTGGCCGGCGCGAGCAAGATTGGGGATCTTACGACGCTGATCCTTGAAACGCTTCAAGTCTTGAAGCGTGCGCCGGTATTGCGTCTGACGGTGCTCCGCAACGTGGTGATGGCTGTACAGGTCGTACAGGTAGAGGACGATGATGACATAATCGCGCGTTTCGCGATACGGTGGCACCGCATGGTAGGACATGACTGCGTGGGGGCCGGCGTTGTAAGCCGCCAAAGCTAGCGGGACGCTCCTCCGAAACTCCCCGAGGTAGCCGGCCAGCATGCGCACACCGGTGGTGACGTTTTCAGCGGGATCCCAGGGTCCATTGAGCACCTGCATCAGTCCTCTGGCACCGGCGCTGCTCAGTGCCGTTGGGTCGCCGTTCGACTCCATAGTCATCACCGCCGCGACAAGGTTTGGATCCACCCCGTATCTGCGGGCAGCAGGGACAATGAGAAAAGCCCACCTGCGAACGGTGGCGGGAATACGAATGCCCCACCGGAGACGCGCATCTTCTCGTAGTTGATCGGCGGAGGGTAAGGGAACGGTGACGCCGCTGGGGATCGGCAGTGGCGTCGAGGTTGAACCGGGCCCGGCACTTGCGCCGGGACGCACGTCGGCTACGGAGCGAGTTTGCTCGGGGAGTGCCGTCGCAGTGGGAATGGGAGAAGGCGAGGTCGCCAACGGTGCCGATGTAACGATTGGAGTAGACCTCTCCTCCACCACGGTGGGATACGTCACTGGCGTTGGAGGAAATGCCGTGGGCGTGGGAACCGCGATTGTTGCCGGTACGGTACTCGTCACCGGTGGCGGCGGGGTAGGTGTAGCCGCGCCGGCGCTGGTAGAGAGAGAAGCAGCCGAGGTGGCGAGTATGCCGGCCAAAAGCCGGCGCGTGAAATATCCCATACTGTCGAAGGCCAGCGTATCAAGAAAATGCCGGAACGTCAATCAGCTGAGGAACGTTCCAGAGAACGCCACGAAGTTGAACAGGCCGTGCAGCAGCATCGAGGCAAAGATGCTGCGACTGATCTGAAACACGTAGGCAAGCACGATTCCGAGGAAGATGAGAATTGGCAGGGTATGCAGTTCGCCGTGAGCGAGACCGAAGATGGTGCCGCTAACAATGGCGCCGAGCAAAACAGATACCTGGTAGGGCAGCCAGTCGTCAAAAAACCGCCTCACACCCTGGAAGATGATCCCTCGAAACAGCGTTTCTTCCGCGATCGGTGCTTCTACCGAGACCCAGAGCCCAAGTACGACTTCTTTGATCGCTGCTGGGTGCTTCGGCAAGCCAGTGAACAGTTGCTTCGCATTGCCATGCAAATTGAACTGGGGCAGGAGTGCATCGAAAACGTTGTAGATGACGACGATGCCGATGATTGCTATCAGTAGGCCCAGCAGCGCAGCTCCGATTGCTTTGCCGGCGTTTGGCAGCCGATAACCCAGCTCGCTCCCGCCCTGCTCGTAGCGGACCAAGATCAGCAGCACCGCGCTGAGAAGCACGCCCGCCACCAGGAATTGATACGAGATGAGGTCCGCCGCGAGTACGTGGTGATTGAAGAAAGCCCGAAACGCTCCCAGAACGGCCGCCGCCACGACCAGGCCGACGAAGCCGCTTATGAGTACCGACCCTCCGACCGTTCCCAGGCCCCAGGGAACGGTCGGTCTCTCGGTTGCCACCGACTCAGTCAATCACGCTCTCCGCAGCTCTCGCGACCCGCCCATCACGCACCATCCGCGTGACAACTTCAATCGCGGGGTAGAGCGGCCGATCGGTATCGAGCCGTGGCACTTCGGAGCGAATCAGGCGGTGGACAGCTTCCAAGGGCGCCGAGCTACGCAGAGGGCGCCGGAAGTCGAGCCCCTCGGCAGCTACCAGTAACTCGATAGCCAGAACTGCTTCCGTCGAAACCTGGACTTGCCTCGCCTTGAGGCCGGCGGTAACACCCATGCTGACGTGATCCTCCTGGTTCGCCGAGGTAGGAATCGAGTCGACGCTGGCCGGATGAGCCAGGACCTTATTCTCGGCGACGAGGGCGGCTGCGGTGTACTGCGCAACCATGTACCCCGAGTCCACGCCGCCGTGCAGCGTCAGAAACGGGGGCAGCTCGCTAAAGTTGGGGTCCATCATCACCTCGGTCCTCCGTTCTGAGATGCCCGAGATTTCTGTGAGAGCGATGGCGGAAAAATCGAGCGCCATGGCAAGCGGCTCGCCATGAAAATTGCCTCCGGAGATCACCTCGCGTTCATGCGGAAAGACCAGAGGATTGTCGGTGGCAGAGTTGATCTCGATCTCGAAGACGCGCCGAGCGTGCGCAACGGTGTCGCGCGCGGCGCCGTGCACCTGCGGCATGCAGCGCAAAGAATACGGGTCCTGCACCTTGTGATGCATGTCCTCATGGTGGTCAGCCATGATCTCGCTGCCCTGAGTCAGCCGGCGTAGATGCGCCGCTACCGCGACCTGGCCAGGGTGAGGGCGCACCGCTTGAATCAGTGCTGAGAACGGGCTGTCACTGCCGCGGACCGCCTCCAACGTCAACGCGCCGGCGATATCTGCCACGTCGAGCACGTTCGCCGCGTCCCAGATCAGCAGGACGCCCAGCGCGGACATCAATTGAGTTCCGTTGATGAGGGCCAGTCCCTCCTTCGCCCCGAGGGTCACTGGCTCCAATCCCGCGGCCGCCAGAGCGTCGACGCCGTCGAGTAGGTCCCCATTGTGCCAGGCCCGGCCCTGACCTATCAGCAGCAGCGCCAGGTGCGCCAGTGGCGCAAGATCTCCGCTAGCGCCCACCGAACCCTTCGACGGGATGAACGGGACAACGCCGGAGTTGAGCAGGTCGATCAGCCGCTGCACGGTGTCCAGCCGGATTCCGGAGTATCCTCGAGCAAGCGCAATGATCCGAAGCACCAACATGGCTCGCGCCTCCGCTGGTTCGAGCGGCGGTCCTACTCCCACCGCGTGGCTCATGACCAGATTGCGCTGCAGACGCCCGAGATCCTCTACCGGCACGCGATGATCCGCCAGCTTGCCAAAGCCGGTATTGACCCCGTAGACGACATCTCCGCTCTCGACGATGTCGTCGATCAGAGCCCTCGAAGTCTGGATCGCCTCGGTCGCCAGGTCACCCAGTTGTACCGAGCGCCCGCTTCGCGCCACCTCGATTATCTCTTCGAGCGTTACCAGTTCGCCGTCGATAATGAGGGGAGTCATGCGGCGACCACGGCCTCATGCTACCACGGGGCAAATTGCCCGTTCGGACGCGGAAAGTAGGGCGAGTAGAGATGGTCAAGCCAATCATCGGGATAACCAGCCACGCCCTGGCGGGCTCTGCTCTCCACCCGAGCATGCCGCCGCTATATCGTTTGGCCGTCAATCAGCAGTACGTCGACGCAGTGGAGGCGGCGGGCGGCGCGGTGCTTTGCATCCCGCTCGGCCTCGGCCAGGAAAGCCGCCTTCGCCTGTACTCGTTGTTGGATGGCTTGCTGCTGCCGGGCGGCGACGACATCGATCCTCAGCTTTACGGCGAGGAGCCGCATCCCCGGCTCGGCTCAGTGGATCGGCAGCGCGACGATCTCGAACTCTGGTTCGCGCGATTGGCGCTCGAAAACGATCTTCCCATCCTGGGCATCTGCCGGGGCGTTCAGGTGCTCGCTGTCGTGGCGGGGGGTTCTCTCTATCAGGATCTGCCGTCCCAACTCGGCCACGCGCGGCCCCACGATGTCCGGGAGCACGGGCGCGATTACCTTGCCCACTCGATCTCGGTCGGTCTGGGCTCGCACCTCGCGGTCGCGCTGCAAGCTACCGAAACGGGCGTCAACAGCTTTCATCACCAGGCAGTCCGCACGGTCCCCGACACGTTTAATGTCACGGCGACTTCGTCGGATGGCCTGATCGAAGGGCTGGAGTCTCTCCATCACCGCTTTGTCGTCGGCGTGCAATGCCACCCCGAAGGCATGTGGGACACGACCGCGCCCCAGTTTGCCGGCCTCTTTCGAGATTTTGTCGCCGCTAGCTCACCTTGATCTTGGCCCACGGGCTGACCGCAACGTGACCAAGCTGGTCGGTTACCTGCACTCGGACTGAGAAGGTGCCGGCGTGTGGGAAGCGGTGAATCGTGGGCTTCTTGCTGGTGGCGAGGACCTTGTTGCCGATCTGCCACTGATACGTCGCAGCCTTTGGGCCGCTCAGTTTGGCCTCGAGCCGGATCTGGTTCTTTCCCACCTTCTGCGGGTTCGTGACGTGCGCTCTGGGTTGATCGTTGAACCACTGGAAAATGCGGCGCATGACCTGATCGCGTGTAGCAAATCCCGTGTTGTTGTTGATCGCTTCGAAGCCGAAGGAGAACAACACGGACCGTCCCTTGTAAGTGGTTTTGTGCTTGAAGCTGGGCTCATCGCTGGAGGCGATCCCGACATCAATCCCGCTGGTCGTGAGTTGCGGCTTGGTCGATCGCAGCACGGCCTGACCATAGGCGTGGCCGTATGGGCCGAAGCTGCCGCGCTCGGGGGACATGCCCGGCACGCCGACCAGGGGGTCAAGGCCGAAGCTTGTCCCGATAAGCTGATTGAACTGGCCTCGATCGTCGCCGGCTCCATCGCCCCCATCGCTGAAGTCGATGGGCTTCATGCCTGAGAAGAGCTCCGCGTTCTCGTGAACCTGGGCCTCCCGATCGGGGACTGCGCTGGGACGCGGTGGCCCGACCCCTCCCTTGCTCTGCTGGTCGTTCTTGCCCGTGTCGTACACGCTGAAACTGTCCAGGGACGAACCGAGCACGATCGCTTCGAAATAAGGATCGGATATGGCCGCCCCCATCCCGGTGACGAAGACATGTCCCCCCTGGTTCATGTAGGAGTGAAGCGCGGACACGTCGGTGGCCGTCATCGGAGGGAAGAGCGACTCGGGGTCGCTGTTCTCGGGCGCGAAATCGTTGAGATTGGCGCCTGTGTAGTAGATCACGGCCGAGGCCGCCTTCATGTCGGCTAGCGTGGGACTGTCGAGTGTCGCCTCATTCCAGTAGGTGTACGGGTGGTGCAGATCGCTCAGCGATCGCTCGAAGTATCTCGTCACATCGACGTGCTTCACCGGCGGGTACGGGGCCGGGGGCTGGAAGCGGCTGGTTGTATCGTCAACCAGCAGTACCGAACCTTTGGTGACCGGCTTTGATATCAGATGGACAAAGTATGGAATGTGGAGAGAGATATTCCCCTTCGTGGCCAGCAAGTAGCCGTCGTAGTCACCGGGGGCGGTACTCGCCGATGCATTGAGTTGAAAAGGAAAACCGGCACTGCCCTGGAGGGTCACGCTCGCCGGAACACCTAGGGCGAGCCCGGGAGCGCCTTGCAGCTGATGGATGCTGAGCTGCCACTGGCCGTTTCCCGCACCGACGTTGGTGAGCGTGAGCATCTTCGTTCGCTGCACGGGCCCATAGCCCACGTTCACCTCGCCGAAGCTATAGGAGGGAGGGGTTAGGAGGGCAGGCGTGGAGATGGCAGCATCCACGTCGATCAGGCCCGCGCCGTCGTCGCTGACGGCCGGCGTTCCGGTCCGATCATCGTTCAGATATACGTTGGTCGATGCGGTATTCATGAGCGCCGATCGCACCTCGAGGGGCGTCCACTTAGCGTGCTTCTGGAGGACGAGGGCGATCGCGCCGGTGACGTGCGGGGCAGAAAAGCTGGTACCGTCCGCGCTAGTGAATCCACTAGGACTATAGAGATCGGGATTGTGATTGGTTGATTTGGACTCGGCCGCAGAGTAGATATCCTCGCCAGGGGCTACTACATCGGGTTTGATGCCGTAGTTGGTGCCGTGGCCGCGCGAGCTGAAATCGGTGACCACGTCCGGCGTCTCACTGGCCACGATGGGCTTCGGATCGAGCGTGATCTCGGCACTCGGGTTGGCCTGAACATAGGATAGCAAGCTCTTTCCATCGGTTTCGCTGATGGCGAGCGCTGGGAGGGTGGCGGTCTTGACGTCCATGGACGGCAGCTCAGTCTCGCTTCGGTTATCCATGATGATGGCGCCTATGGCGCCTTCCTTGGCTGCATGATTGATCTTGTCCTCGAATGTCGTGTACCCGCGATCGATCAGCACGATTTTGCCGGTGACGTCCTTGCCGGCGTAATCGTTGTTGCCGGGCGGGCAGGCCGGGGTGCAACTATCGCCGGGGAGCCGGCCCAGTCCAACGTAGACAGCCAGGGCCGGACCCACCGCGCTGCTGAAGACGTGGGTGCCCTGGCGCGCCTTGATGCGCTGCAGGCCGGCCGGCACATTGCTGCCGGTGACGGCAACCGTGGGATACACACCCGCCGCGTTGGTGGTGGCTCCAACCGCCATCACGTTCGGATCCGTCGCGGGTGACCCGATAGTCTGAGGTTCAGGGCCGGCATTCCCGGCCGAGATGGCGGCGGGAACTCCCGCCGTGGCGGCGGCGTTGAAAGCTTGAGCCTCGTCATCCAGCCGTGGATCGCCGGACGAGCCACCGAAGCTCAGATTGATTACATCGGCTCCATCCTGGAGGGCAACATCAATCGCGGCCAGGATCTGCGCATCCGTGCTGCCGCCTTCGCCCCCCGGCGCGATGTTGTAATCCATCAACTGAGCCGCGGGGGCCACGCCGCTCATGGTTGTGCCCAGTGGTGTCTTCGTTTGGTAGTCGCACGCCTCGATAGCCGCGCCGAAGGTGCCGTGGCCGCTGGTGTCGACGGCGCTGTACTTCTTGCCCGGTGTCTGACCGAAGGCTCGCACCACCACGACCTTATTGTTCGTGAGCTTCTTGTTAGCGGCTGTGTCGGCGCGGGTGCCCCCCGGCGGAGCCTTGAACCCCGCGCCGCCGAAGCAGGGATTGGACGTCTCGATGCCGGTGTCGAGTTGGGCGATATAGACGCCCTTGCCTGCGTTCGGGCCGCCGCCGAGCTGAGCCCAGGCGTCCGTGGCATGGATCAAGGGAAGGCTGTGGTCATCCAGCAACTGCATCCGACGATCGGGCAGTACTTGCGTCACATTACGCAGGGTCTGCAGTCGTGCCAACTCGGCCGTCGGAACGGTGGCGCTAAAGCCGTTGAAGGCAGTCCGAAAATGCCACCCCACTTGAAGATTGATACCCTTGCTGTGCAGGTAGGCGATCTCTGCCGCCTGATAGTTCCCGAGCTGTCGCACGTAGGCTTTTGCCTGAGGCAATTGGGGATCGAGCTTGAAGTGGTAGCCGGTATCCTGATTGCGCGCTTTGAGGTTTTGATCCAGTGCTAGAGGCGACCCCCGCAGCTCAACAATAACTTTGACCGACGGGGAGCCGCTCGCGATGGCCGGGGCGGGGGAAACGCGGGGGACAACAAGAGCACCGACGGCGCAGAACAGGGCAACGACATGAGTGGGTTTGAGCATCGGGTACCTCGGGCCTGGCCATTGGCAGCGAATACAGTAAACGGACCCCCTGACGGCCCGTGACTATTCGAAGTATACCGAACGCTTTGTGCTTGACGGCTCGCGCACGCGAGGCGGAGCGCGGAAAGTTCAACGTGAGGTAAGGGCTCGTCTAGCGGGTCGCGCCCCGATCGTTAAACCACTCCCACCACCGCCGAAAACCTTGCCACTGCCGTTCCTGGATGATATTCTGCGCCGCTTTGCGGTTCCAGGGATCGAAGTACTCGCAGGTGTGGGCGGTGGAGCTGCGATATTCGGCGTGGACCTGACAGATGCTGTTTGACCAGAACGGACAGTCCTTGCAGCTCTTTCCCTGCCAGGGAAAACTGATCTGCTGAGTTCGGGCTTCCTCCGTGCGGTAGTAGCCCGCGTCGTACGCATCTTTCAGCTGATAAACCCACTGCTCCATCGCCGCTTCTCCGTAACCCTGCCCTTCCTCTTCGGTGTCCCCAGAGGTGCACAATGCATGCCAGGGGATGAGTGACGCGGGGCCGGTTGTACTAAAAGCGGACGCGCAGAAGGGGGCAGATTCGGCGGTGATTTACGGGGCCGCGGAGGCGCCTATCAAGCCTCCCGAACCTGAAGCTCGGCGCCGACTTCTTCGCGGACTGCCTGGTGAAAGCGATCGATCGCCTCCATGGCTTCGTTCTCGGAGGTGATCAACGCGGGAAGCATGCGGATAGTGCTTCGGCCTGCCCCCAGTATCCAGAGATGCTGTCTCGTAACGCAGTTCTTCACGACGCGGTCTCGCAGCTCCGGGGCCGGCGTCTTGCTGCGCTGGTCTTCGACGAACTCGATGCCTTGCATAAAACCAAGTCCCCGGACGTCACCCACCTGGTCGTACGGCTCGAGGACCTCGCGCAGCCTGTCGAGCATGCTCGAGCCGACGGTAGCCGCGTTCTCGACGAGCTTGCGATCTTCGATTTGCTTGATGATGAAGAGTGCGAGAAGCGCCAGACGAGGCTCCGCGGAAAACGTCTCGGAGTGGCGTGAGGCCGAGCCGAACATCGGTGAACGGCCGATGGTAGCTCCCAGGGGGTAGCCTCCGCCCAGCGACTTCGCAATGCAAATCATGTCGGGGACAACATCCGCGTGTTGAATGGCCCACCAACGACCGGTGCGTCCCATGCCCGCCTGGACCTCATCGTCGATCAGCAGCGCGCCATACTCGTCCGCGATGTCCCTCAAGCCGCGAAGGAACTGCGGCGGGGGAACGATGATGCCGCCTTCGCCCGATAGCCCCTCGACCACGATCCCGGCGATGTCGCGCCCTTCCATCTCGATGGCATCGCGAAGCATTCCAAGTGCATACTCGGCTGCGTCTTCTACGTTGCTCCCGGCCGGAGATCGGTATGGGTAGGCATACGGCGTCCGAATGACATCGAGCGCCTGCGGGAAGCCCTCGCGGTGGCTGGCTTTGCTGGCGGTAAGTGCCAGGGCGTAGCCGGTGCGGCCATGGAAGGCAGGTCGGAACGCTACGAAGCGACGCCGTCCCGTCTGGTCCATGGCAGCCTTCAGCGCCGTCTCGACAGCTCTGGCGCCGCTTGTCGTGAAGAACGCCTGCTTGGCAAACGAGCCGGGGGTGATGCCCGCCAGCCGCTCCGCAAGGAGCACCTGCGGGATATTATCAAAGTCCTGACCCGGCAGTTCCTCGATGACGTCGGAAATGCTGTCCTCGAACTCGCGCATCCCCTCCGGGCGCAGCCCCAGTGCTCGTACCGCGACTCCCGATGTCATATCGAGGTACTCGTTTCCCTCCAGGTCGTACAGCCAGACACCGTGTCCCCTTGTGTGATCCACCACCGGATAGACCTCGCGGTCCTGAGTGGAGACAGCGATCGCCCGTTCCGCCCGGCGAATCCAATAGGAACTCGATTCGGGCACGTCCGTGAGTCCCGGCATTAAGCGCTTGAGTAGGTCTTTCTGTTTCTGATTCACTGCTTCCTCCTCGAGAGCCACGGGGTTCGTCTCTGCCGCGGTGCCTCGACCAAAGATAACGCGATGGCCCTGCTGCCGTTAGGGGTGTCTGACGCGCATTGCTATTACCGCTAAAATGCTGAATGAGTTTGGTTGTAGCGTTCGGCGGAAACGCCATCTCCCCCGCCGGCCGGCGAGGCACGCTCGAGGAACAGCGGGCCAACGTTCGGGGCATGAGCGCTCAGCTCGCGCAGTTGGTTCTGGGCGGACAGCGCGTTATTGTCACGCATGGCAATGGTCCCCAGGTAGGCGAGATCATGCTGAAGTCTGAGATTGCGCGTGATCGAGTACCGCCCCTGACGCTGGACATGGCCGGCGCAATGTCTCAGGGACAGATCGGGTACCTCCTGCAGCAGGAGATCGGCCGCTTCCTCGTGGCTCGCCGCAGCACCGCTCAGGTGGTGTCCTTGGTCACTCAGGTCGTGGTCGACGCCGGCGATCCCGCTTTTCGTCATCCAACCAAACCAATAGGCCGCTTCTACTCTTCGGAAGAAGCGGAGGCGCTTCGTCAGGACGAGGGCTGGGAGATGGTTGAGGATGCGGGACGCGGATACCGGCGAGTGGTGCCGTCGCCTCGGCCGCTGGAGATCGTCGAATGGCCGGTGGTGAAAGCGCTGACCGACGAGGGTGCCCTGGTAATCGCGGCGGGCGGTGGTGGAATCCCCGTAATTCGAGGTGAGGACGGTCTGGAAGGTGTCGAAGCGGTGATCGACAAAGACTTCGCCTCAGAGCGACTTGGCACGCTGGTGGGCGCCGACACCCTGGTGCTCCTCACCGGGGTAGATCGCGTCGCGGTCAACTTCGGAACGGCTGATCAGCGCGAGCTTGGAACGGTCGGACTGGAAGAGCTAAAACGACATTTTCGTGACGGCCAGTTCCCGGCTGGAAGCATGGGGCCGAAGATAGAAGCATCGATCCAATTCCTGGAATCTGCCGGAGAAGGTGAAGCGAAGCGGGTAGTCATTACCTCGCCGGAAAGCATGGTTGAGGCAGTTTCCGGTAACGCGGGTACGCAGATCGTGGCCGGCGCTCCAGCTGCCGCGTCGATGCCGGCGTGACCGAGCTCGATTCGCGCCAGATACAGGCCATCATTCCGCACCGCTACCCGTTTCTTCTAGTGGACAGGATCATTGAGCTGGAATACGGCAAGCGGGCGGTCGGCATCAAGGCCGTGACTGTCGATGAGCCGTTTTTTGCCGGGCACTTCCCCGGCTTTCCTGTTATGCCAGGAGTTTTGATTGCGGAGGCACTGGCACAAGTGGGGGCCGTGGCCGTCCTGGGCAACCCCGAGTTTGCCGGTAAGGTCCCGTTTCTGGCCGGCTTGGACGGCTTCCGTTTTCGACAACAAGTCACGCCCGGCCATCTGTTGCGACTCGAAGTCACACTCACCAATCTCCGCTCGCGAGCCGGCCGCGGTCACGGTGTTGCCAGCGTCGACGGAGCGAAGGTCGCCGACGGCGACATCATGTTCGTGGTGGGCGACTCCACGGACCGTTGACGCATGTCAGCTAGATCGCTGCTGCGCCGCCTTATGCAATGGTTGGTGTCGCTGGTCACGCGCCTTTGCGGCCAACTGCAACACCCCTCAGTCCCCCCAAAAGTTCGCTCGATTCTGGTTATCCGGCTCGACCTGCTTGGGGACGTCCTCCACACCATGCCCGCGGTGGCCGGGCTCCGTTCCGCCTATCCTGATGCTCGTATCACCATGCTCACCCTGCCGTACACGGCTCCTCTGGCGCGTCTCTTCGATCAGGTCGATGAGGTCGTCGAGTTGGATACCAATCGCATCCGTAGCCCGCGCGGTCTGCTCGATCCACGTACCTGGCGCTTGTACTGGGACGCTTACCGCCGGGTGAGAGGTCTTAAACCCGACCTCTGCATCAGCGTTTGCGGCAAGACCGCCAGCCTGTGCGGGTTAGTGTCGGGGGCAAGCCGCCGCATTGGATACGAGAGCGAAGCGTACGCTGGGACACTGACCGAGGCGCTGGCAGGCGGACGATTCCAGCAGGCGATTTTGGAAGTTGACTATGTGAATGATCTGGCGCGGGCAGCTGGAGCGAGCCACATTCCGGATCGACTGGTGCCGGCGATACCGGAAGTCGCGAGCGGAAACATGGTGGTCGAGCTTCAGCGCCTCGGCATCGGCGTGCACGATCGCCTTGTGGTGATCCACGCCGGCTCCACAAATGGTTCGGCGAAGCGTTGGCCGGCCCCTCGCTGGGGTGAGTTCGCCGCGCGCATGTCAACCGCTGGGGCGAAGGTTGTGCTGGTCGGCGCCGGCTCGGATGCTGAGTTGGCCGACATTGTGGTGCAGACGAGCGGCGGCGTCGCCCGGTCTCTGGTCGGCCGAACCGGCATCGGGGAACTGCTGGCGATAC
Source organism: Chloroflexota bacterium (assembly GCA_050695395.1). Classification (GTDB taxonomy): domain Bacteria; phylum Chloroflexota; class UBA5177; order UBA5177; family UBA5177; genus JBOGSL01. The sequence goes on from JBOGSL010000115.1 coordinate 18,449, forward strand.
TGGACCGAGCGGATCTGGTAGTCGGCGGCGACAGCGGGCCGCTGCATCTTGCCGTGGCCCTCGGCCGGCCGGTGCTGGCGCTCTACGGTCCCACCGACGTTCGAGTTCACGGACCGTCACATCCGGTGGCTCCAACGCGGATAGAGCGGCTCGACCTACCCTGCAGTCCCTGCTACAGCCTGGCCGCCATGGCCGATTGCCCTCTCGGAGACCCGATCTGCATGCGCCAGATCCCGGTCGATCAGGTGTCAGCGGCCGCCCTGGAGGTGCTGGCGCAGGGGCGCATTTTGCACGGCACCTTGGCGAATCGCTAGATCCGAACTATCGGATCCCGCCTGACTGGAAATGGGTCCGGGATCGATCTAGGGTCGCAACGGCGCAGTCGTAGCTCGGGCCGTAGCTCGAGGCTCAGTGCCGGCGCCGTATTTCGGGGCTCTGTCCCGTTCCGCGAGCGAAGCGAGGGGCAAACCGGCCGACTGCCCGAACCGAAGATTGGGGGGAGAGCTTGGGATCCGTGTCTTTCATGCAGACGGTGACGAAGTAGAGGCGTTGGCGTAGCCGTGTCAGTTCGTACGGGAGATCCGAGGCCTCTCGTGCGGCGCCGTCATTGACACAGAGTCGAACTTATGGGTTGAACACCAGCTTTTGATGGCGAAGGAGCACGCTCTGGAGGATGCCGAGCGAGGCCAGGGTGGTGATCAGCGAACTTCCCCCGTAGCTGATCAGTGGCAACGGGATCCCGGTCACGGGCATGATGCCGAGATTCATGCCTATATTGACGAATACCTGGAACATGATCATGGCGAGGATACCGCTTCCCAACAGCCGTCCATAGGAATCGGCCGACATGAACGACACGCGAGCGATCCGCAGTAGCAGCGCGACGAAGACCAGGAACAGAATGAGCACGCCCAGAAACCCGATTTGCTCGGCAATCACCGAAAAGATGAAGTCCTTGTCCTCGACCCGCAACAGCCCCAGCTGACTCTGTGTTCCCACCTGGAACCACTGCCCCAGAAGTCCGCCACTTCCCACCGTAATTTGTGAGTGGATGACGTTGTACCCGGCGCCCAGGGGCGCCTTGTGTGGGTCGAGGAAGATCAGCAGCCGCTCTTGCATGTATTGAAACCTCTTGAGGTGACCGACGACGATCCACAGGACCGGGAGCACCGCGGCCGCTATTGCCCCGAGAATTGCCAGGTGCGCCGGCCTGATGCCCGCCATCAAGGCCATCCCCAGCCATATAGCCAGGAACACAGCGCTCGTGCCGAGATCGGGCTGATAGAGCACCAAGCCAAGAGGCAAAGCCACCAGACCGAGCGATTTCACCACCGTCCAGCCACGATCCAAGTCGTGCTCGTGGTCCGAGAAGAATTTGGCCAGAATAATGATCAGGATCAGCTTGGCCGGCTCGGAGGGCTGTAGCGGCAGAACTCCGAGATTCACCCACCGCTCCGCCCCGTACGCTGAGTGACCCAGGCCCAGGACCACCACCAAGAACAGCACGCTGAAGATATAGAGCGGCGTCGCCAGCGGCTTCAGGAGCCGGTAATCGAGGTTGGTGAGCGCCAACATCAGCACCAGTCCCATCAGCGCGTAGATGGCCTGATGAACCGGGATGCTGACGGTCACGCCGGAGGTAGGCCAGCGAGAGATGGCGAAGAGCACCAGCACCCCGAAGGCCACCAGGCCGGAGGGAATGCTGATGAGCTGAAGGTCGAAATTATGCCAGTGCTTCATATCTTACTGCGAGGCCGACTGCCCCACCAGCAGCTGCTGCACAGTCGAGAGCCAGTCGGTGGGATGCGGGGGCAGGTGGAAGTAGTCTTCGAGGAGCTTGTGGGCTATCGGGGCAGAGACGTAGGCGCCCTCGGCGTTGGCATTCGGCACCAGCACCGCGATGGCCACCTGAGGATTGTTGTACGGAGCGTATCCCAGCCACCAGGCGTGGGGCCCCCCTGGCGCCTCCGCCGTACCGGTCTTCCCAGCGGCATTGATGCGCGGATCGTAGACGTTCTTGCTCGTTCCCGTGTTCCAACTATTCGTAACGGAATCGTGCATGCCCTCCTGGATCAGGGCCAGGTTTGACGCAGACACGAAGCCGCTCCGGATGGGATCGGGCACGAACGGCTGTACCACCTGCGAGCGCCTCAGAATTTTGCCCGAAGGAAGCAACCGCCCGTCGATCTGCTTGACGATCCGCGGCCGGTACAGCGTGCCGCCGTTGGCTATGGTGGCAGCCACGTTCACCATTTGCAGCGGCGTGACATCGTCAAATCCCTGGCCGATGGCGCTGTTGTAGTTATCACCGATGTACCAGGCATCGCCCGGACTCTTGAGGGGCCCCGGCTTCAGGTGATCGAACCAGGACGGGGTGGGAACGAGACCTCCCGCCTCGCCGGGGAGATCGATACCGGTCGGACTTCCCAGGCCGTAGAGCCGGGCGTACTTGCCGAGGTAGGCCGCGCCGATGTGCGCAGGGTCCGGGGTGATATTCGGATTGCCGCCCACCACCGTATAGAAGTAGATGTCGCTCGACATGGCAAGAGCGCTGACGATGTTCATGGTTCCCAGTCCACCGGCCTTCCAACCGTTGAACACTTTCCCGTAAATGTCGATGGATCCCGTGTCGTCTACCGTGTATGCCGGGGTGATCTTGCCACTCTGCAGGGCGGCCGAGGCTGTGATGACCTTGTAGATCGACCCGGGTGGAAAGACGCCGGCGATGGCTTGATTGAGAAGCGGCGCGGCCGGGTCCTTGAGCAGGGCGTCGAATTGCTTTGTCTTGATGCCATGAGCGAAGAGATTGTCGTTGTAGCCGGGCAGGCTCACCATCGACAGAATCTGGCCGTTGTGCACGTTTTCTATGATGGCGACGCCGCGCCGAAGCCCCAGCTTTGCGAGGCCCGCTTCGAGATCCCGACTGACCTCCTGCTGGAGCTTCCAATTGATCGTGAGATACACCGAATCGCCGGGCACCGGGCGACCTGGATTGAGCACGCGGATCGGCCGTTCGCCCGCGTCTACTTCAACCCGCTCCGTGCCATTGACGCCATGCAGATAGGGCTCGAGCGACGCCTCGATGCCGTCTTCCCCTGTTTGGTCGGTGACCATGTAGTTTTCGTCACCGTAGAGCCGACGTGCGAGGGTGTACTGCTTCGGAGCGATGGTGCCCGTGTACCCGAGGATGTGGGACAGGGAAAACTGCGGATCGGCGGTCGGATACTGGCGGAGGCTCGAGGGATCGGCCCGAAAGCCGGGAAGCTGGCTGTGGAGCTGCAAGACATCCATGGCCGTGCTAAAGCGGACGTCCTGCTTGACGATCGATGGGGCGTATTGGTGCCACATGTTGTTCCGCACCACAGCGGCAATGCCCTTGGCCGATGGGTGACCATGGAGCAATTTTGAGAGCCGCTGATAGATCTTCGAGGCGCCGCTGGACGGAACCCCGTGAGGTACGACGGTCACATCCCAGTCCGGCGCGTTGTACACAAGCTGGTGCCCCTTGCGATCGAAGATGATACCGCGTAGCGCTGGAACCGGTTCGAGGCGGATTTTGCTGTTGTTTCCCTGCGCTTGATAGTAGGCGCCCTGCACCACCTGTACGTACCAGAGCTTGCCGGCCAGAAC
>JBOGSL010000116.1:0-3073 GCA_050695395.1 Chloroflexota bacterium
AACATCCAGATGGGGGTCCAACTGATCGCCCCTATCGCCATCGAGCAGGGACTGCGCTTCGCCATCCGCGAAGGGGGCCGAACCGTCGGCTCCGGCGTGGTTACCAGCGTCAAGGAGTAAGACATGGGACGCACGGTAGCCAAGCAGCGAATTCGAATCAGGCTCAAAGCGTACGATCACAAGATCCTGGACAAGTCCGCGAATCAGATCGTGGATACCGCGCAACGGACCGGAGCCAACGTCTCCGGTCCCGTCCCGCTCCCCACCGATATCAATCGTTATACGGTGTTGCGCGGGCCGTTCAAGGATAAGGACTCGCGCGAGCAGTTCGAGATTCGCACCCACAAGCGATTAATTGATGTGCTCGAGCCAACAGCCAAGACGGTAGACGCGCTGATGCGCTTGAACCTGCCGGCCGGCGTGGACATCGAGATCAAGCTGTAGCAAAGAGACGTCATGGTTAATGCACTTATAGGTAAGAAACTGGGTATGGCCCAGGTCTTCAGCGAGAACGGTGAGGCAGTGCCGGTCACCGTTCTGCTCATGGGGCCGAACTACGTGACGCAACTCAAGACAGCGGAGCGTGACGGCTATGAGGCGGTGCAACTGGGGTTCAGCGAAACCAAGAAATTGGGGAAAGCCGAGCTCGGCCACCTCAAGAACTTGCCGGTTCAGGGCCTTCGCCATCTCCACGAGGTAGAGACACGCGGAGAGCCGGTCGAAATCGGGCAAGAGCTTGGGGCCGATGTGTTTGCAAAGGGCGAGCGGGTCGATGTAACCGTTGGCGCCGTCGGAGGCACGGCGGGCAGCAAGGGCAAAGGTTTCGCCGGAGTGGTGAAGCGCCACGGTTTCGCCGGCGGCCCCAAGACTCACGGTCAGTCCGACCGCCATCGTTCGCCCGGTTCCATCGGGGCTAGCAGCACGCCTGGTCGCGTTTTCAAGGGAATGCGAATGGCGGGGCGTATGGGAAACAAACGTGCCACCATCCTGAACATTGAGGTTGTTGATGTGCTTCCCGAGCGGAATGTCTTGCTCGTGCGGGGCGGCGTGCCAGGCTCGCGGAACGGCATCGTGGTGGTGCGCAAGGCCGTTCGGGGTGAGAGGTAGTCCGTGACAGAGATAGCAGTTCGGAACTTGAGCGGCGAACAGGTGGACACCATCACGGTGAGTGATGCGGTGTTCGCTCAGCCGCTCAACGAGGCTCTGATGCACCAGGCTGTGACGCGCATCCTGGCCAATCGTCGCGCGGGAACTCATAGCGCCAAGACGCGGAGTGAGGTGTCGGGGACGGGGGCCAAGGCGTACCGGCAGAAGGGCACGGGGCGCGCTCGCCACGGCGCCAAGACGGCGCCGGTCTTCCGTGGCGGAGGCGTCGCCTTCCCGCCGATCCCCCGAAGCTACCAGCTCGACATGCCCAAGAAAATGCGCCGCGCGGCCATGCGCTCAGCTCTCTCGGCTCGGGTTAGCGGCGAAAGGTTCGTGGCCGTGTCATCACTTGTACCCGAAGAAGCACGAACCCAGGTCATGGCGTCGGCCCTGAAGAACCTCAATGCCACGGGCAAGGTTCTGCTTGTGGATGAGCGAATCGCCGTGGAAACGCAGCGGGCAGCCCGGAATATCGAAGGCGTTACGCTCAAGCCGGCCGCCTCTCTCAACATCGTCGACGTACTCAACTACGACATGTTGGTCATGGGTGTCGCGGGCCTGCGGCAGCTAGAAGGAATGCTGGCACATGCAAACGCATGAGGTTTTGCTGAGGCCGGTCGTCAGTGAGAAAAGCACGGAATTGGCCGGAAACAATAAATACACCTTCGCGGTGAGCCCGCGCGCCAACAAAATCGACATCCGGCAGGCGGTGGAAGATCGATATCAAGTTGCGGTGAAGAACGTTCGAACCGTCACCATGCCCGCCAAGGAAAAAGGCGCCGGCTACATAAGTCCGAGCAAGAAGCGGCGTGGTCTCACCAGTCCCTGGAAGAAGGCGATCGTGACTCTCCGAGAGGGTCAGCGAATCGAAGACTTCTTCGGAGCGGTGTAGGCCGAACAGGAGCAGTCATGCCTATCAAGAAATACAAACCAACATCAGCCGGACGCCGCGGCATGTCCGTCTCCAACTTCGAGGGTCTGACGAAGAAGCGTCCGGAGAAATCGCTAACCAAGCCACTCAAGAACCGCGGCGGCCGAAATAATCAGGGCCGTATCACCACTCGCCATCAGGGCGGCGGCGCCAAGCGGCAGTACCGCATGATCGACTTCAAACGCTCGAAGATCGGCGTCCCAGCCGAGGTTCTGGCCATCGAATACGATCCAAATCGATCTGCTCGCATCGCTCTGTTGCGATACGAGGACGGCGAGAAACGGTACATCCTGGCGCCAAACGGACTGCGGCTAGGCGAGACAGTCATGTCTGGCCCCCAGGCAGAGATCAAGCCGGGTAACGCGCTGCCCATCGCCAATATTCCGGTTGGCAGTGTCATACACAACATCGAGCTGCAGCCCGGGCGCGGCGGGGTGTTGGTGCGCTCGGCCGGCAACCAGGCGCAACTTGTGGCCAAGGAAGGCACCTACGGCACGGTGCGCATGCCCTCCGGTGAAACTCGTCTGATCCACACGGCGTGTATGGCAACGCTTGGGCAGGTCGGTAACCTGGAGCACTCCCTGCTGAAAATCGGCAAGGCCGGGCGTAATCGAAAGATGGGGAAACGGCCTTCGGTTCGAGGTTCGGTGATGAATCCTCGCGACCATCCCCACGGCGGCGGCGAGGGCCGGGCGCCGATCGGGGGCCAACCGCAGACTCCCTGGGGCAAACCGGCACTTGGGTTCCGAACCCGGCGCAGGAAGCCGTCTGACAAGTTCATCGTGCGTCGCCGTAATTCGGGGCGGTAGGAGAGAAGGCATGTCGAGATCCGTCAAGAAGGGCCCGTACGTCGAGCCATCACTGGCTAAAAAGGTATCCACATCGACCCGTGGAACTCAGAAGCAGCTCATCAAAACCTGGTCGCGCGATTCAACGATCCTTCCGGACAGGGTCGGGCTGACCATCGCCGTTCACGATGGTCGGAGACACGTGCCC
>JBOGSL010000117.1:0-2675 GCA_050695395.1 Chloroflexota bacterium
TCTCAGTATACGGCCTGGGTTAGCTCGCCTTCAAAGCGGCCGTGGCCGCCGGCTCGAGCGGCACAGACGGACCCATCGTAGGAGAGAGGGTCGCGGACTTTACATAAACGCCCTTGGCCGCCGGGGGCCGCGCCTGTACCACGGCGTCCACCATTGTGGTCAGGTTCTCGAGGAGCTGAGGACCCTCGAATGAAGCCTTGCCCACCGGAACATGGATGATGCCCGTGCGGTCGGTGCGGAATTCAACTCGGCCCTTGCGAATCTCTTCGATGGCGTGTGCCAGGTCCTGGGTAATCGTGCCGGTTTTCAGATTCGGCATGAGGCCTCGGGGCCCGAGGACGCGTCCCAGGCTGGTGATGTTCTTCATCATGTCCGGCGTCGCTACGGCCACATCGAACTCAAGCCAGCCGCCTTGAATGCGCTGCACCAGCTCGGCTCCGCCTACCACATCGGCTCCCGCTTCCTCCGCCTCACGCGCCTTCTCGCCTTCAGCGAAAGCGATGACGCGCGGCTGCTTTCCGGTACCATGCGGCAGGACGGCCACGCCTCGAACTTGCTGCTCGGCGTGGCGAACGTCCACTCCGAGCTTCAGGTGCAGCTCGATCGTCCCGTCAAAGTTCGTGGTGGAGACGCGCCGCACCAGTTCCACGCCCTCCGCCGGCTGATACTCGCGGCCGTGCTCGACCTGCTTCTCAGCCTCTCGATATTTCTTCCCGTGCTTTTCTGTTGCCATGATTTCTCCTTATTGGTAAAGCGGCCGGATGTGCCGGCCTCCCAAATCGAGTACCCGCAGCTCTACGCTACCGTGATGCCCATGCTGCGGGCCGTGCCCTCGATGATTCGCTCGGCGGCCTCGATCGAGACGGCGTTGAGGTCGGGCAGCTTGGATGTCGCGATCTCGCGCAGCTGATCGCGACTGATGCTGCCGACCATGTCGCGGTTCGGCACCGCGGCCCCTTTCGGGACACCGGCAGCCTTACGCAGCAGTTCCGCGGCCGGAGGTGTCTTGAGGACGAAGGTGAAAGACCGATCCTCGAAGACGGTAATCTCCACCGGTACGACCGTTCCGGTCTGCGACGCGGTGCGCTCGTTGTATTCCTTGACGAACTGCATAACGTTGAGGTGGGGCGCTACCGCCGGGCCAACCGGCGGTGCCGGCGTGGCTTTCCCTGCCTCGATCTGCAGCTTGATGACTGCTTTGACTTTCTTTGCCATGTAGAGCTTCTCCAGTTCCCGCAGCTCGAGGCTCTGTCCCCGAGTCGCGCTCTAACCGACCTACAGCTTCTCCACCTGCAGGAAGTCCAATTCGACCGGCGTTTCTCGTCCGAAGAAGCTAACCAGTACCTTGACCTTCTGCCGCTCCGCACTCACCTCGTCCACCACGCCGATGAACTCGGCAAATGGCCCATCGATGATGCGCACGTTCTGGCCGCGGGTAAAGGTAGGTGCCACTCGCGGAGTGGGCGAGACCGTTTGCTTCAGAATTGCCTGCATCTCCTCTTCCGGGAGAGGGATAGGCTTGTTCTCGGCGCCGACGAAGCTGGTAACCCCCGGCGTATTGCGCACCACGAACCACGCCTGGTTCGAAGCATCGTCGCCTTCCTCCAGCTCGATCATGTTCACGAGGACATAGCCGGGGAACATGTTGTGCTTGCTGGGTGCGCGCTTACCGTTCTTCATCTCGATGGTCGTTTCCATCGGAACCACGACCTTGAATATTTTGTCTTTCATACCCATCGATTCGATACGCTGGGCAAGATTCTTCTGAACCTTCGCCTCGTAGCCGGAGTACGTGTGAATCACGTACCACTGCGAATTCTCGGGCGCGATGTACTGTTCCTCGGCCGCCTCGTTTTCCTCAGGCGCTTCGGTTGTTGCCGTCACGGTTGGTGCTTCCTTCGCCATGATCAGGGGAGCAGTGGCGTGATGATGGCGTTGAGCAGGTAGTCAACGATACCCAGGAACGCCGCTACGAATACCGACATGGCGATGACGGCGGCAGTGAGATTGAGGGTTTGCTCGCGCGTCGGCCAGGTAACTTTGCGAAGTTCGGCCCGCGATTCCTGCACGAAGGCCAGGATCGAGGGCGTCTTGCCTCGCGCCGTCTCGACCGGGCGGCTCGCCGTTCTCGCGGGAGCTGCCGTTGTCGTCTGTTTTGCCACGATTCACCTCGGGATTAGACGCCAGGGACGACCAGCAAGAATCTGGCAGGCCCGGCCGGACTCGAACCGACAACCAACGGTTTTGGAGACCGCCACTCTACCAATTGAGCTACGGGCCTGCGCTGCTGAGGGTCCACAAATAATTAGGACCGGCCCTGGGGGCTCGGTGCGGCCTCAGTATATCGAGGCCCCCGAGTTCCTGTCAAACAAAATTTCGTCCTAGCGCGTCTCTCGATGCGCGGTGTGCTGTCTGCAACGTGGACAAAACTTGTTCAGCTCCAGGCGGTCTGTCGTGTTCCGACGGTTCTTCGTCGTGGTGTAGTTCCGCTCTTTGCAGACGGGGCAGGCCATCGTCACGAAGATCCGGTTTTCCTTACCCTTGCTTGCCATGTCTTACTCCTTGACGCTGGTAACCACGCCGGAGCCGACGGTTCGGCCCCCTTCGCGGATGGCGAAGCGCAGTCCCTGCTCGATGGCGATAGGGGCGATCAGTTGGACCCCCATCTGGATGTT
>JBOGSL010000118.1:0-9530 GCA_050695395.1 Chloroflexota bacterium
TCCAGAAGGTTACCCGTCTACCGATCGTGATCATGAACGCAAAGAAGAGGACGGCCAGCACGGCGACCTTCAAACCGGCGATGAGGGGAGATCCCTTGTCGTAGGCCGAGACGATGGCTATAAGCAGCCACACCAGCACCTCGCTTGCGATGCCGGCCGCTAGGATCACCTGCGCAAAGTCGCGACGAAGCTCGTTCCGCTCGATGAGAATCTTCGAGGCGACGCTGACGCCGGTTACCGAAAGAACTATCCCCAGAAAGAACGCGGCCGGAGGCGGGTGACCGAGGACGTACCAGGAGAAGAGCGTGCCGGCAACGAGCGACGGCACGATGGCGAAGACGGCGGTAAAGGCGCCGGGCTTGATCTGCTGGCGCAGGATGTGAACATCGACCTCCAGCCCGGCGAGGAACAGCACCAGGATGGCACCGATCCACGAGAGAATCGACAGCCCGTCCCCCACCCCTGCGTTCTCGAAGATGGCGTGAAATTCGGAAGGAAAGAGAGCGCCGAGCACCGACGGGCCCAGCACGAACCCTCCGATCAGTTCGCCCAGGACCTCGGGCTGCTTCACCAGCCGGGCCGCCTCAGCCGAGCCACGACCGACGATCAAGATGACGGCGATCGCGACCAGTCCCGAGAGAAGCTGTGTTTCAGTGAGTTCCGGAACCATCGGCACTCCATGTGCAAAGCCGGCCCGGTGAAGGGTCGGCAAGATACAGTGCCGCGAGCGGCTGTATTGGGCGCGGAGCCTAAAGCAGGAGACGTGCCACATGATGGAGGATGCGGGTGGCACGTCTTGTGCAACTTGTTTGACATTCGCAAACGAGCGAACACGTTGTACAAGCACAACTCTCTGAGGAGGATGCAAACATGGCCCACATGACGATGGGAGATGCCAAAGAGCTCTGGAGCCAGGCGCCGCACGACTGGCAAGGCCTCCACCAGGCGATCGAGCAGCGCCAGGGTAAGGCGGAAGGTATCTCGAACACGGTTATCGATCAGCTTGCCAAGCTGACCGCGAACAAACAAAGCTCCGGGCAGAGTTTCCCCAGCTCGCCGGAGCAAATGTACGAGATGTTCAACTCAGAGATGGGAGGCGGTCCAGACCGCTAGAGTTCCCGTCTAGAGGTTCCAAAAAGAACGAACCCCCGCCTTGGCGGGGGTTCGTTGCTATTCCGGGCTAACTATGCCGATTCGTTCTCCGCGATGTACTCGTCGTCGTTCCGCGTCGGCAGAGGTGACGGCTCAAGTATCGGTCGCTCCTGCTTGTGAATCACCCGGTCGGTGATGGTGCAGGATCGAATATCGCTGCGCGAGGGAATCTCGTACATGATCTCGAGCAACGTCTCCTCCACGATTGTGCGCAGGCCTCGCGCGCCTGTCTTTTGAGAGAGCGCCTGCACGGCCGTTTCCTCCAGCGCCTCGGGGGTGAAAACCAGCTCGACCTTGTCCAGCTCGAAGAATTTCCGATACTGCTTGATAATCGCGTTCTTGGGCTCGGTGAGGATGCGAATCATCGTATCCTTGTCGAGTGGCTCGAGGCCGACGATCACCGGCAAGCGGCCGACGAACTCAGGAATCAGACCGTACTGCAGGAGATCCTCTGGGCTGATGGCAGCCAACGGCGTCTCACCCGCTTCTTCCTCGATCTCCTCCACCCGGTAGCCGATGGCGCGGTGGCGCCCGACTCGCTTGTCGATGATTTTGTCGAGTCCCTCAAACGCGCCGCCGCAGAGGAAGAGAATGTTCGACGTATTGATCTGGATGAAATCCTGGTGCGGATGCTTGCGTCCCCCTTGCGGCGGAACGTTGGCCACCGTGCCCTCGATGATCTTGAGGAGTGCTTGCTGCACACCCTCGCCCGACACATCCCGGGTAATCGAAGGGTTGTCGGATTTTCGGGCGATCTTGTCGATCTCATCGATGTAGACGATGCCCTTCTCCGCGCGGCCGATATCAAAGTCGGCAGCCTGAATGAGACGAAGCAGGATGTTCTCAACGTCCTCGCCGACATAGCCGGCCTCGGTGAGGGCCGTGGCGTCTGCGATGCAAAAGGGCACGTCCAGAATCTTGGCAAGCGTCTGAGCCAGGAGGGTTTTGCCGCAGCCTGTCGGGCCGATGAGCAAAATGTTGCTCTTGCCCAGCTCCACATCGTCAATTTGCATCCCGGCGGCGACGCGCTTGTAGTGGTTGTAGACGGCGACCGCAAGGACCTTCTTGGCCCGCTCCTGCCCTATGACGTACTGGTTTAACTGCTCCATGATCCGCTTTGGCGGCGGTATCTTGCTGATGGGCAGTCTCTGCGCGGCCGGTGCCGTCTGTTCCTCCGAGATGATCTCCTGACAGAGGTCGATGCACTCGTCGCAGATGTAGACGCCACCCGGACCCGCGATCAAGCGGTGCACCTGCTCCTGGCTCTTGCCGCAAAATGAGCATCGATATTGGACGCGGGTGCTCTTCGAGCCTGCCATGCTTAACTCCCTACCGCCGCCACGGGCATCTCGTTGCCGGTTAGCACTTCGTCAACCAGGCCGTACTCCTTGGCCTCCTCGGCATTAAAGAAGTGGTCCCTATTGAAGAGCTCCCTGATCTGCTCAATAGGCTGTCCAGTATGGTGCGCAAGTATAGCAAAGTTACGTTCGTGCAACCGGAGCAACTCTCGCGCGTGAATCTCGACATCCGGAGCATAGCCGCCGAGGTTCTGCATGGCTGCGGGATGCATGTGAACCGTAGAATTCGGCAGGGAAAACCGCTTGCCCGACGCTCCGCCGGCGAGTAAGACCGTCGCCATGCTTCCGCAGAAGCCCATGGCGATTGTGGCCACGCCCGGCTTGATGGAGTGCATCGTGTCATAAATGGCCAGGCCTGAGTACACGACCCCTCCGGGACTGTTGATGTAAAGATTGATGTCTCGATCGGCATCCTCGCTCTCCAGGAAGAGAAGCTGGGCGATCACCAGTGAGGCCACATTATCATCAATGGGTGTATTAATAAAGATCAGTCGGTCTTTGAGCATGCGCGAGTAAATGTCGAAGGCGCGCTCGCCTCGATTGGTCGTTTCGATCACCGTGGGGACAAGATACCGTTCCAACAACTACTCCTCGCTGGGGTTAACCACCGGCATGGCCGGCCACGGCGGCGTCGGGCTCATGCTCGACCGGGACTTCCGGCTCTGATTCGTCCTGGCCTTCTTCCTCGGTCATGAGCTGCACCAGGCGGCTCCCAGCCTCTTGCCTGCGCAGCAAGTCTCCAACATTCTCCTGGACGGATTGAGAGGACTGAAGCCGCTTGCGCTCGGCGCGGCTGCTGGAGGCCGTGATACGCGCCAGGTAATCGTTTATGGCTTGCTTTGAGATGTCTATCTGCTCAGCATCGGCCACAGCTTCAAGTACCAGGCGTTCTTTCACGGTCGCGGCGGCGCGCTCGTGTATCTGAGCGCGAAATTCTTCCTCCGTCTGCTTCGTCTGGGCCAGATAAAAGCCGATGTCAAGCTGCGCGGAACTCAAGGAGCGCTCCAGCCGCTGGACCTCGCTTCTCTCTTCCTCCTCAACCAGGATCGACGGGATCTCCACGAACGAACGGGTAATGACCGCCTCGAGGGCCTGGTCGATGGTCTTCTGAGTGCTTTCTATTACCTGCTCCACGGCAAGGTTGTCGCGGATTTGGTCACGCAACTGATCCATCGTTTCCGCTTTGCTGACAGTCGAAGCGAAGTCGTCTGAAGGCTCGGGAAGCACCTTGCGCTTGATCTCCCTCACAAGCGCTCGTACCGAAAGCGACTGCCCGCTGAGCTCCTCGTCGGGGTAGTTTGGTGGGAGAGCAAGAGTGAGCTCGCGGATCTCCCCTCGATTGACTCCAACCAGCTCAGTCGACAGTCCGGGGAGCATCGCGACCGGCCCGCCTTCAACCTCGGGGCGCATCTCGAACTCCGCGTTCTCGTCCTCCACTACGGCCCGGCCGCCCGCTCGCGCCGTAAGGTTCATGAGGAGAACGTCTCCCATCTGCGCGGGTCGGACAACAGGTTCGAGCGTTGCGTTGTTCTCGCGAAGCGTCTCCACAACCTGGTCGATCTGATTGTCCGTCACCTCGGTCACTTCGCGGTCGATTCGGATAGCCTTGTAGTCGGGCAGCTGCACCTCCGGCTTTACCGCCACCGTGGCTTTGAACGTGAAACTCTGTCCTTGCTCGACATGCTCGGCTTCCCGGCCGGGCTCGATTTCCGGTTGATCCAGCGGGACGAGATGCTCTTGCTTCAAGGCGTTGCGATATGCAATCCGCACTGCCTCGTCGGTGGCCTCGTGCAAAAACAGTTCGGGTCCAACAGCATTCTCGACGATCGCTTGTGGCGCCTTGCCCCGCCGGAATCCGGGGATATTGACCCGCTGCGCAAGCTTTCGGTAGGCAGCCTCGAAGGCCTGGGGCAGCTCCTCCGGGGACACCTCGATGGTCAGCGTGACCCGGCTTTCTGGGAGTCTAGTGACCTCTACGTTCATACCCCGCTCGAAAAACGAGCGCCGGCCAGCAGTCGGTCGGCGCGGCAGTTCCATGCTGTATTTGGATGGTGAGGATGGTGGGACTCGAACCCACACGCCGTAAGGCACATGATCCTAAGTCATGCCTGTCTACCAGTTCCAGCACATCCCCGCCCCCGGGCCTCACGGCCTTCTCTTGAGCATATCAAATCGGCAGTTCTCGGCTTCGCGGCGCGGATTTAGTGATAGACTTGACGCGTGCCACACGGGGCCGGCGTGGCGAAATTGGCAGCCGCACGGGACTTAAAATCCCGGGCCATTGTGCATGTGGGTTCGAGTCCCACCGCCGGCACCAGGCCTGGAACGGCCGCCTCTATCACTTTTGACGAGCCGTCTCGAGAGTGGTACCATTTTCGTAGTGCAGCGCCGAACTGCGGCGCTGCGTTTCTTCTGTTTCCGAGGAGGGAAAGCTTATCCCCAAAGACCTTCGTATTGACCGACAGATCCGGGCGCGCGAAGTGCGCCTTATTGGTCAGGAGGGCGAACAGCTCGGTATCGTCCCACTGCCACGGGCCATCGAAATGGCCCAGAGCGCAAATCTCAATCTGGTTGAGGTAAACCCTACTGCCCAGCCCCCGGTCTGTCGGCTCAGCGACTACGGTCGCTACAAGTACGAGCAGGCGCGCAAGGAACGGGAAGCCCGCAAGAATCAGAAAGCGCAGGCTCTCAAGGAAATGCGGTTCGCGCCCAAGATCGGCCAGCACGACCTCGAGTTCAAGACCAAGCTCGTGCAGTCATTTCTGGCGGATGGGGACAAGGTAAAGGTTATCGTGCGGTTCCGTGGTCGAGAGAACGCCCATCCAGAGATCGGTCGAACCGTTCTGGAGGAGGTGGCCCGACGGCTCGAGGGAAGCGGATCTGTTGAGCGAGCGCCGTTGCTCGAGGGCCGCTCGATGACAATGATAGTTTCTCCCGCGGCCGCCCGGCGGCCCGCCCCGGTTCCCACCAGCTAGCCCGAGAAGGACCTATTCGATGCCCAAAATGAAGACGCATAAATCAACCGCCAAGCGAATCAAGATCACTGGCGGCGGCAAAATATTAGGGACGCATGGCGCGTCCAATCACAAGCGCGCCGCGAAGGCCAAGCGCACCCTGCGGAAGCTGGGAGCGATGCGCCAGGTGCACCGCGGAGTGGCTCGCCGAGTTCGAGCCCGGGTGCCGGGCCTCAGCCCGAACGCGCGCTGAGAACACTCGAAAGGAACTGATATGCCACGAGTCAAGGGCGGACCGCAGACCCGCCGCCGCCACAAGAAAATCCTCGAGCTCGCGAAGGGCCATCGCGGCGCCAGAAGCAGCCACTTCAAGGCCGCGAACGAGTCGGTTACACACGCCCTGGCCTACCAGTACCGCGACCGCCGGCGTCGGAAGAGGGATATGCGGCAGCTCTGGATCGTTCGCATCAATGCCGCCGCCCGACAGCAGGGTATGAGCTACAGCAAGTTCATCAATCTCCTGCATCAATCAAACGTGAACCTCGACCGAAAGATGCTTGCCGATCTGGCGGTTCGCGAACCCGCCGTGTTCGAGCAGATCCTGAACAGCGTGAACGCTCCAGAGAGCTAGCGAAAGCCTCGTCACCAACGCCACCCTGCTAGAGGGTGGCCTTTTTCTATGATCGACCTGTGCAGATCACCAGCACTCGTAACCCCCTGGTCAAGTACGTTCGTTCGCTAGAGCGAACGCGGGAACGCGAACGAGAGGGCGTGTTTCTGGCGGAGGGCGTGCGGCTGGTGAGCGAGGCCGTCGCGACCGAACAGCAGCCGACCCTGGTGCTATACAGCGCCGATCGCCTCGCGTCCTCCCAGCGGGGCGAGGAGCTCATGGCTGCGCTGCCCGAATGGGCGTCCCGTCTCTATGAGGTGTCCGAGCCGGTCCTCACGGCCGCCGCTCCGACGGAACATCCCGCCGGCATCCTTGCCGTCCTTCGAAAGACGGTCCCGCCGCCGCTGAATCCGTCGTTGGGCTTTGGTTTGATTCTGGATGGGCTGGCAGACCCGGGAAACGCCGGCACGATCCTGCGAACGGCCGACGCGGCGGGAGCGGGTTATGCCGTCACGCTTCCGGGTAGTATCGATCTCTACAATCCAAAGGTTGTCCGCGCGGGGATGGGCGCTCACTTTCGATTACCGCTGTACCGGGACGTACCGTTCGTTGACCTGGCCGCCGCGCTCCCCGACGTCGCTCTCGTCGCCCTCGAAGCCGCCGCGCCGGCCTCCGTCTACACGTTCGCCTGGCCGCGGCATGGCGCTCTGGTAGTTGGCAGCGAGGCTCGCGGCCTATCGCCACGGGTCGCAAACGCGGTACGATACCACGTGCGTATCCCCATGCGCAACGGCGTGGAATCACTCAACGCGGCCGTTGCCGCGGCCATCGCCCTCTACTCCGCCCTCGGATCGTCGATCGAATAAGAGCGCGTTACAGATGGGTCTCTTCAACGTTCTAGCAGGTGATGCTCCCGAAGAGGGGCGGATGGGAGACAGCAGTCTCGGACCCGTATCCGCGGCGGCCGATGACCCAGATCGCGACATGCGTCTGGCCGAGGCGGCCAAGGACGATCCGCAGGCGTTCGCGGAACTGTATGAAGTGTATTACCCGCGCGTCTACCGGTACATCTACCATCGCCTGCGGCATCCGGCGGATGCTGAGGATGTAACTGGATTGGTGTTCATGAAAGCGTTGGAGGGCCTCCCTCGCTACAGCTCTGGAGGGAGCTTTGCTCCCTGGTTGTTCCGCATCGCGCGCAACTCCCTCATCGATCATTACCGCAAGCAACGCGGCGGCGGCAACCCGGACCGGCTCGAGTATCTGCTGGATGATGCCGATCCAGAGAATGATGCTATCAGGGATGAGCAACGTCGGGAGCTGGCCAGGCTGATCGACCGTCTTACCCCCGATCAGCGCGATGTGATCCTGCTTCGCTATGCCTCGGAGCTTTCCTTCTCGGAGATCTCGGAGATCACGCGGAAGCGAGAGGCGGCAGTGCGCATGCTCATGCACCGCGCGCTTCGCCGGCTCAAGATGGTGATGGAATATGAGCAAGCCTGAGAACAAGTTCGAGTTCCGGAACGTCGAGCTGCGGCTCCACTACCTTCTGCAGCGCACCACCGCTCCCTCCCGCTCGCGCGATCGCCTGCTGAACGACCTCTTGCTACGTCATGCCGAGCTGAGGGCGACGCCAAGGCCGAGCCGTCTTGGCGGCCTCGTCGACCGCCTCGTTCGACCCATGCCCCGGCTTGCTGTGGTCGTTGCTCCCGCTCTGGCTATCGTCCTGGTCGCCGGCATTATCGTCGGCGCCCTCCAAATCGGCGGCGCCCAAACGCCCCAGGGGGCGGAAGCGGCGCGCATCACGGCGGCGCTCGCCCGGACGGTGCCGACCGTCACCTCGTGGCAGGTTCAGCTGCAGCGAACGACCAGCCGGACCGCCAGCTCTTCCGGGTGTATTGTTCCGGTCCTTCCCTCGACGGACCACCTGTACATGCGTGCCGGGATACCCTATCTGTATTCGAACGGAACATGGTACAGAGTGAGCCCGCAGAGCAGGCGCGGGGACTGCCCCTCCGGGCTGGAGTGGGCCTTCGTTTCATTGCCTTCGAACCTCGCCCGGTACCACGCCACGATTCATCCTTCGCGGTCTGTCGAGGGCCAGAGTGCCGAGCGCGTTTCCTATGCGGTGAGCCTCACGACGGGAATGATGCGTGTACAGGCCTGGGTATCGACCAGGACGGGATTGGTGCTGCGTCTCAATCGGGTCCTCGTTCGGCACGGGCGAGTGATTGAGCGCGATTCCGCTGTCTATAGTTACCACCGTCGGGCCGCATGAGGGCTGTCGCGGCTCTCGCTCTCCTCCTCACGGGCATGCTGGTTTCGGCTCCCGCGTATGCCGCCGGGCAGCCGCCTCCTCCTCCGCCCGGGACGCCGTGTGGATGGTGTGCCGGACCGCCGGTTCCCCCGACGCCGGTACCTACTGCCGCTCCGGTTGTCCAGCCGAAGAGCATTTCAATCTCCGTTGCGCTTTCGCCTACTCGGGTTCACCGGGGTCATAGATTGTCACTGTCGATAAAGGCTCCGGCCAGGACGAAGATCACCGTGACCGTTCACTATCGGCGCGGCAAGGCCGTGGTGTTCCACGGACACGTCGCGGGCTCTCGAAAGTACAGAAAGCAGTGGCGCGTGCCGAAGCGGGCTCCAATGGGGCGGGGAACGGTCAAGATAGCGGCGTCGCACCCTCGCGTCTCGTCGGTACCGGCGGTCACGTTTACTGTTATCCGGTAGGGACGGCTGGTAGACTGATGGAAAGCGCCGGCGCGGGGAAGACGGCTTCCTCGAGCCGCGAAGCCTTACGGCTGCAGCGCGGCGCCGGATGAGGCTCTTGCCCGTCCGAGGGGCTGGGAACATTGAGGTCGAGGGCATCGGTCAGACGGTGAACCGTGGTGCGTGTCAGCCGTTTGACCCGACGAGTTGACTCTTGGCAGGAGAGCATCATGGTCGAGCAGGATATCGGTGTGGCGTTGGAAAGACTGGAGCGCCTTCGCGAGGACACGCTGCGCAGCATCGAGCAGGCACCGACTGGCGCCGACCTGGATGCGGTGAAGATCCAGCGAACCGGACGCAAGTCGCCTATCACCGAACTGTCCCGGAGCATTGGAAAGCTTTCAGAGTCCGAGCGGCCGGCTTTGGGAGCGGCGGTAAGTGCGGCGCGGCAGGAAATCGAGGAGGCCCTGCAGGCACGAGAGGCAGAGCTTGCCGGTGAGGAGCTTCGCCGGCTGTTGGAGAGCGAGAAGCTCGATGTGACCTTGCCGGCGACCCCCTACCCGCGAGGCCTGGCTAATCCTCTCCTGGCCACGGCACGAGAAATTATCGGTATCCTTCAGCAAGTGGGCTATACCGTGTACGAAGGTCTGGAAGTCGAGTGGGAGCGGTACAACTTCGACATGCTGAACTTCCCTCCTTCGCATCCCGCCCGCGATCTGCAGGACACGTACTGGATCAGCCCTGGCG
>JBOGSL010000119.1:0-2204 GCA_050695395.1 Chloroflexota bacterium
CTCCAGGCCCAGTACCACTCGAACGAGCTGCTCCGCGAGATCAAGGACCAGACGGCCCGCATGGCGCTCATCAACGGCCAGATCAACCGCGCCCAGTACGACCAGATCAAGCGCCTCGACAACATCGCCAAGAATACGGCCAATGAGGCTGCCCACCACAAGCTGCACCCCGGCTTCGGCGGAGCGGCCGGGCATGTCGTCCCGGTGCGGATGGTCGAGCACTGCGCGGCTGAGGAAAAGGCCAACGTCCATCGGCGGAAGTCGGCCGACTCCGGAGAGAAGACCGCCAAGCACACCCAGGTTACCAACGACAAGCTCGACCGGGTGATTCAACGCCTCGAGTCACTGGCGGTGGCATTGATGCACCACGATCCCAAGGCTCAGTTCAACTTGCTGGAGGAGTTGCGCGCCGCCGGCGTGCACCCCGCCCTGGCTCACGGTCACTAATGCTCACCACCTTTACGCCCTCAGTCGGACCGAAGGCAGGCCGTATCTACACCTTGCCGCCGCTCCTGGACAGTGATAAACGCGCCAGCCATGTCAACCGCATGCAGAATGCCTACCAGGAGCTGGAAGAAGAAAGCGGCGTCTATCTCAGCGCTGGAGCGAATCCCCTGTTCCCTTCGTTTGCCGAGATTCAGGCCGTATTCGAGATGAGCCAGGCTTGGCTGCTCGCGCAGGGCTACTCCGCGAGCTTCGCCGGGCTGGAAACAGCCCTCAGCGACTTCGCCCAATACGTCATTGCCGGCGGCCTCGGTACGTTGGTGGACAAGCTACCCGACGGCACCAAAAGCGGCTTGGGGGGGGAAGCGATCTCTCACCGGAGCGCCTCGGCCGTGGTCAACGGGGACTACAACCCGGAACGCAAGGCCGGGCAGCCGGTGGCGGACATCACGCTCGTCTTCATGTTGCCTGACGCCAGCTGGACGCTATCGAACGGATTGGTGATCCCAGCCATATGAGCAGCTTCTTCACGATCAACATCTATGAGCCGAATGGTCAGGGTCTACTCGGGACGGCTACCCGCGCCACGCGGGTTTACCGCAAGGCCGCCCTGGACGCACCCGACGATATCGAGCTCTCGCTGCTGCTCACCGATCCCCACACCAAGACCTTCGACAAGGGCAACTATGTCGAGATCCTGGCCGGTCGGACGACCCCGCAGCAGGTTTGGGCGCGCGGCTACGTCCAAAAGGTGGTGCGCAATCCGGCACGGACCAACGAGTATCTGCTGACGCTGGCCGGCGCCATGATTGCCCTCTCCGATATGCGCGATCTGGGCGCCCTGCTCATGGGGCCGCCCCGCTTCATCACCATCCTCGATGCGCTCAACGGTCGCGAGTATCCCGCCGGCTCCGGTCAGTATCCACCCGGCAACAAAGGACTGCTCACAGGTACCGGCTGGAAGGCGAAGTGGGCAGACTCGACTCCTGTCCCGGTCATCGGCGGGGTATTGCGCACCGATTGGCCAGTCGTTCTGGCCAACGTCCTCCAGCTGGCCAAATCGTACAATTTCCACTTCCGTGAGGCGCCGGGAAGTACCCCAACCAGCGGGGTGCTGGAGTGCGGCCAGTTCGGCGATGATTCTGGTCTCATCGCTTGGGGCGGTCAGCCCCTGCTTGCCTATCAACAGGCACACGGCTATCCCGGTCTTACCATGGCCAACGCGGCCCTTGCCCAGGCAGCGGGCCTGGCCGTCATCAACAGCCCTTCCTATAGCGACGACCTCTCGCATGTCCAGAATCTGGTGTGGGGTGTCGGGCACGGACCGGCCGGGAGTTTCGTCAGTCTCCGCTCCGTCTTCGGTGACATCAATACCGGGCAGACTTACCAGCCCATCACCGGAGGACGCGTCTATTACCTGGGCCCCAGCTACACGATCAACGATCTGGGCCGCAGTGAGACGTACACCCTCGTCGCCGCCCAGCAGCAAGATGGAAACTATGCCTACGGCGTCATGAATGTAGGCAGCGTGAACGCCTTTGGCGTGCACGAGTTCACCCTGGTCGATCGCACCATCATGGACCCCCAGGCCCTGCTCAATGCTTGCCTGGGCTACGCCGACCAGTACGCCAATCCCATCCCCTCCTTGCAGATACCCGTCAAGCATCCTCGGGATTCGGCGAGCGCTGTGCCACTAACCGTTCGACCCGGCCAGCACATCGACGTACGCTACGCCGGCCAGGTCGCGGTGATCGACACCC
>JBOGSL010000120.1:0-6093 GCA_050695395.1 Chloroflexota bacterium
GCGAAGTCGTTCGCTCCTTCCACCGTCTTGATCTTGAAGCGACGATATTGCGAGTTCCGGTGCTTACCCCCCTCAAACACCACCATCGAGCCGACCGGAGACGTGCCCTGGATGTTTGAAATATCGAAGCATTCGATGCGGTGGGGGGCCGTCTCGAGGCCCAGCGCTTCCTGCAACTCGCTTATCGCGGCTGTAGTCTTCTGCGCATCGTTCAGCCAGCGCAGCTTCTGCTGCTCCAGCTTCTCGCGGGCATTGTCCGACACCATCTCGACCAGCTTCCGCTTCATCCCAATCCGCGGCACCGTCACTCGCACCGCGCCGTCGCGCAGACCGGCTAGCCACTGCTCCAGCAGGTCTGTCTCCACCGGGTACTGCACGAGAAGCTCACGCGGCACGTGCGTGCTGCGCTCGTAGAACTGCTGGATGAAGGCCTGCAGCATCTCCGAGGGCTCACTCGCCTCGGCGTCCAGGAAGTAGTGCGTCTGGCCGATCACCTTGCCCTCGCGCACGTGGAAGACTTGCACGCAAGCTTCCGAATCGTCCTGCGCCAGCGCGAGGATATCCTGATCCGCCGCGTTGACCACGGTGATCTTCTGCCGTTCCACCATCCTCTCCACGGCGCTCACCTGGTCGCGCAACAAAGCCGCTTTTTCAAAGTCCAGCGCCTTCGCCGCGCCGTCCATCTGCTCGCGCAAGCCCCGCAACACGTCCTGATGCTTACCCTCCAGGAATAGGATCACCTGGTCGATGATGCGCAGGTACGCCGGCCGGTCAATGTAGCGCATGCAGGGGGCATCGCAGCGCTTGATGAAGAACTCGAGGCAGGGACGAGCGAGTACCGGCTCGGGATGATCGGCCTCATCCGGAATCGCAATATCGCAGGACCTATAGGGAAACAACTTCTTGAGGATCGACAGCGTTTCGTTCAAAGCGCCGCCATCGGCATAGGGGCCAAAGTACAATCCCCCGTCCTTGCGCGTGCGCCGCACCTTTATCACTCGTGGATACGGTTCCTGTAGCGTGACGCAGATATAGGGATATTGTTTGTCGTCCCGTAGCGCTACGTTGTACCGGGGATGCTTCTCCTTGATGAGATTGTTTTCGAGGATGAGTGCTTCGATCTCGGAGTCGGTGACGATCGTGTCGATGTCTACCGCGTGGGAGAGCATCACCCGAACTTTGGCGGACTGCTGTGCAGGTTTGCCGAAGTACGAGCGCACGCGGGAACGCAACGAGGAGGCTTTGCCGACGTACAAAACCGTACCCTCGGCATCCTTGAAGAGATAGCACCCGGGCCGGGCCGGTATGGAGCGAAGTGAAGAAGAATCGAGCAAGAGGACACCATGAGCCGGGCGACGCGGCTCCTGCCGAGCATCGCTCACGTATCCCCAGTTTAGCAACTAGTGGACATAACACTTTGATTACCCGCGCGCTTCGGGCCGCAAGCTTTGGTATACTTGAGTACAGAAGCGGGAGATTCCCGGAAGGAGAGAAGTGGGAGATTACCCACTTCTCTTTATTTGGTGCCGCATTCCGTCTCGCCGCAACCAACCCTTGGACGGCACGGAACGGCCGGCGAAGGGAGTGTGGTCATGGCGAAGGGCGAGCTGGTTACGGCGATCCAGGCATTAACTGCCGAACGGGATCTGCCGGTAGAAGTCGTCATCGACGCAGTGCAGAATGCTCTTGCGGCGACGTACCAACGCCAGCATCCCGAGGCCGAGGAAATCCGCGTCGACCTGGAAACCGAGACGGGCGAGTTCCACGTGTTTGCTCAGAAGCGGGTGGTCATCGAACCGCGCGACGAGGAGAACGAGATCTCGCTCAAGGACGCGCAGCTGCTGGGCGAGCACGCCCTGGATGAGATGGTCGAGGTGGAGGTTACCCCGGAGAACTTCGGCCGTATCGCCGCCCAGACGGCCAAGCAAACCATCTTGCAGCGCATCCAGGAGGCGGAGCGCGATCTTATCTATGACGAGTACGCGGACCGCGAGGGCGAGATCGTCAACGGCGTGATCGAGCGCATCGAGCAGCCGCGCGGCATCATGGTGAACCTGGGGAAGGCCGAGGCATTGCTGCCGCCGATAGAGCAAGTGCGCAACGAGCGCTATCGGATCGGCCAGCGGCTCAAGGTCTATGTGCAGAAGGTCGATCGCGGGATCCGCACACCGCAGCTCATCGTCTCGCGAGCCAACCGGGGATTGGTGCGCCGGCTCTTCGAGGTGGAGGTCCCCGAGATTTTCAGCGGAACCGTCGAGCTCAAGGCGATCGCGCGCGAGCCAGGCTCTCGCACCAAGGTCGCCGTGGTCGCGCGCCAACAGGGCCTCGACGCCGTGGGCGCTTGCGTCGGAATGCGCGGCGTTCGCATTCAAAACGTGGTCAACGAGCTGAACGGCGAGAAGATTGACGTGGTCCAATGGGACGAAAATTCCGAGCGCTTCGTGGCCAATGCGCTCAGTCCCGCGCAGGTGCTCAACGTGGAGATCGTCGAGGCCGACCGGCGCGCAATTGTTACAGTGCCCGATGGTCAGCTGTCGCTCGCCATTGGAAAAGAGGGGCAGAACGCCAGGCTGGCGGCGAAGCTCACTGGCTGGCGGGTCGATATCAAGAAGCAGACGGACGTCGATGCCGGTAACCGCCCGCAGGAGCCAGAGCCGGCGGTTGTTGAGCCGGTCGCCGTCGAGCCGGCTGTCCAGGAGGACGAGGCGGTGACGATGGAGGAGCTGCTGGAGCAGGTCCCGGTCGAAGCAGGAGATGAAGGATAGGAATGGCGAAGCACGTACCCCTTCGGTCGTGCGTGGCTTGCCGCGAGACCAAGCCCAAGCGGGAGCTGGTGCGCGTGGTGCGACCGCCCGAAGGCGAGGAGCCGATTGTCCGGGTCGATCGAACCGGAAAGATGAACGGACGGGGTGCCTATTTGTGCCCCGCCATCGAGTGCTGGGAAGCGGCGCAAAAGAAGCGCGCATTGAACCGCGCGCTGCAAACGACATTGAGCGCCGAAAACTGGGCGGAGCTACTTGGCTACGCCCGGAGCACGCTGCCCGGGCGCAAGGTACCAAGCAAGGTTCCTGCAGCCGTCGGGCAGTAGGCGCCATCCACAGAGGCAAGAGAGGTATACATGCCAAAGATTCGAAGTAATAACCGCCCTCGTGGCGGTGGTGGGCGTCCCGCACGCCGTGGGGGACACTCGGGCAATCGACGGCCCCAGCAATCGGTCGCGACCGCTCCGGCGCCGCAGGCCGGCCCACGAAGCGTCGAGCTTCCCGCCGCTCTGACGGTCAAGGACCTGTCGGAGCGGATGGGGCTGACGCCGGTCGACATCATCAAAGTTCTGATGAAGAACGGCATTATGGCCACCATCAACCAAGAGATGGACTACGACACAGCAGCGGTGGTGGCCACCGATCTGGGCTGGGAAGTCAAGGAAGCCCCAACGGTGCTGCAGGATCTGGAGCCCGAGGTCCCGGAGGAAGAGGAGGACGAGAGTCTGCTGGTCGGGAGACCGCCCGTGATCACGGTTATGGGCCACGTCGACCACGGCAAGACACTGCTTCTGGACGCCATTCGATCTTCCAACCTTGTCGCGAAAGAGGCAGGGGGCATCACGCAGCACATCGGTGCCTATCAGGTTGAGAAAAACGGCCAGGCGATCACCTTCCTGGACACGCCGGGCCACGCCGCCTTCACCGAGATGCGCGCCCGCGGCGCGCAGGTTACCGACGTAGCGATTATTGTGGTGGCGGCCGACGACGGCGTCATGCCGCAGACCAAAGAGGCTATAGCTCACGCTAAAGCCGCTGAAATCCCAATGATCGTGGCGCTCAACAAGATAGACAAAGCCGATTCGAATGTGGACAAGGTGAAGAACGAACTGAATGAAGCCGGCCTCAATCTGGTGGAGTGGGGCGGCGAGGTAGAGGTCGTGCCGGTTTCGGCCAAAACCGGTCAGGGCATCGACGACCTTCTCACCACCATCTTGCTCACTTCCGAGATCGGCAATTATCGGGCGAACCCCGATCGACCGGCCACCGGCACGGTGATCGAGGCACGTCTGGACCGAACTCGCGGCCCCATGGCGACCATCATCGTGCAGGGCGGAACGCTGCAAGTGGGCGACACGATTGTCGCCGGCAGCGCGTTCGGCAAGGTCAGAGCGCTGTTCGACGAACGGGGCAAGCACCTCAAGGTGGTAAAACCCGGCTCGCCCGTAGCCATCCTGGGCCTGAATGAAGTGCCCGAGGCGGGTGACCGAGTGCAGGCGCTGCCCGACGAGAAGCTGGCGCGAACCGTGGCACTGGAGCGCGCACGACAGAAGCGGGCTGAGCTGATGGCGACGTCGCGTCCAGGAGTGGCGGACATTCTGAGCCAGATTGCCGCGGGCCAGACCAAGCAGCTCAACGTCATTCTCAAGGCCGACACCCAGGGTTCGCTCGAAGCCATCGCGCATGCCCTCACCGATCTCAACACGGAGACGGAGCATGTCGATGTGCTGCACCAGGCCACGGGACCGATATCGGAATCCGACGTGTCTCTGGCTCATGCATCGAATGCCCTCATCGTGGGATTCAACTCGCGGCCGGACATAGGGGCGCAGCGAGCGGCTGAAGCCGAGCACGTAGACATCCGTTTCTACGACATCATCTACACGCTCATCGAAGAGATCGATCAGGCGCTAAAGGGAATGCGGGAGCCTGTTTACCAGGAGGTCATTCAGGGCCACGCCCAGGTTCGCCAGACGTTCAAGGCCGGGCGAGTGGTTATCGCGGGATGCTATGTCACCGATGGTGAGATCAAGCGAAACGCCGAAGCACGCGTCATGCGAGGCGGCGATCTGGTGACCAACGGCCGGATCACATCCCTGAAGCGATTCAAGGAAGACGCCCGAGAAGTTGCCACCGGCTATGAGTGCGGCATCGTGATCGACGGCTTCAATGGCTTCGAAGAGAACGATGTGATCGAGGCATTCGGCCAGGAGCGCGTCTCCTAGGCCGGCAGCGCAGCATCAATTCGACAACACAGCCAGAGGAGGAGATCGTGAGCGAGCGGCGACGACAGCAACGCGTGGCCGAGGAGATCAAGCGGCGAGCGAGCACCTTCATTCGCGACGAGCTCAAGGATCCCAGGCTCGGTTTCATAACCGTCACGGACGTCGAGGTAAATTCGGACTTGACCCTGGCCACCATCTACGTCAGCGTGATGGGTACGCCGGAGGAGAAAGAACAGTCCATGGAAGCGTTACAGAGCGCGAAAGGCGTGGTGAAGCGAGACATCGGAGACTGGCTGCGAATGCGAACCGTGCCCGACGTCCGCTTCAAGCTGGACAACTCGCTGGAGCGCGGCGCTCACATCATGGAGCTCATCCACACTCTCGAGGAGGAGCGATGACGGAGGTGATCGAGCCTGCCGCGGAGCTCGTAGCGGCGGCCGAGTTGCTTCGCGGCGCTCACCGCATCGCCATCCTGTCTCACGTCAATCCAGACGCGGACGCCATCGGCAGCACGCTCGGTCTAACCGGAGCGCTGGAGAGCATGGGAAAAGAAGTGACACCGGCCCTCGCCGACGAGGTGCCGGTGTACGCTCGCTTTCTGGAAGGTGCAGATCGCGTCGTCTCCTCTCTTCCGCCGGACGCTCACTTCGACGTCCTGCTGATTGCCGACGCCGCGGACATCCAGCGCATCGGTGCTCTCTATGAGGCGAATCCGGTTCTTTTCCAGACGACGCCGATTCTCAATCTGGACCACCACGGTACGAATCCGCTGTACGGGAAAGTCAATTACGTGGTCCCCTCGGCGTCTTCCAGCTCCGAGCTTTCATTCAACCTACTGTCCTGCCTGGGAGCGCCCATCGGCCGGGCCGTCGCTACGTCGCTGCTCTTCGGCATCTTCGGCGACACGGGCGCCTTTCAGAACGGCGCCACCACGCCGAGCAGCATGGACACGGCGGCGTCGCTTATTCGCGACGGCGCAGACAACCAGAAGATCGCGTTCCAGCTTTTCGAGCGCAAAACGTTCGAGGGAGCCAAGCTCTGGGGTATGGTGATCGCCGGCATAACTTTGGACAAGGACCGTCGCATCGTCTTCGGATATATGAGCC
>JBOGSL010000121.1:0-23098 GCA_050695395.1 Chloroflexota bacterium
ATAGTGGCCGGCGAGCGGATACGTCAGCGGGGCGCCAACGTGCGAAGGGACGGAACGGTGTTTCCGGTGGATCTTCAGGGCACGAGCTTCCGCTATCACGGCAAGCCTCACGTGCTGGCAGTGGTGCGAGACGTGACGGAGCAGGTGCGTGCGTACGAGCTGCTGGAGTCGCGTGTCGAAGAGCGCACCCGGGAGCTTTCCACCCTTCTCGACGTGTCGCGCGAAGTGGCGTCTACCCTACAGGTGCAGCCGCTTCTCGATCTGATTCTGGATCAGCTGAAGACCATGGTCGAATACACTAGCGGCAGCCTGGCTAGCATACGCGACGGCCGCCTTGAGTTTCTCAGCTACTCCGGCCCGGTTGAACCACAAGCGCGGGAGCATGTGCGAGCCGGGCTTGAGCAGGCGAGCCGGCGGGAGGAGTTCCGCCGGGGAGAGCTCATCATGGTCGATGATCTCTGGGGCGATTCAGAGGTGGCTCGAGACTTTCAGGTCCTGCAAGGCGATGAGTTGCAAAGACACTTCAAGCATGCCTGCGCGTGGATGGGCGTGCCGCTCATGGTGGGCCAGAATCTCATCGGCATGCTCAGCCTGGTCCACAGCGAGCCGGGCTTCTTCAGCCCTCAGCACGGCAGGCTTGCGCTCGCCATGGGCCAGCAGGCGGCGGTGGCGATAGAAAATGCCCGCCTCTACGAGCAGGCACAGGAGTACGCGGCGCATGACGAGCGCGCCAGGCTGGCGCGCGAGCTCCATGATTCCGTCACGCAAACGCTCTTTTCGATGACCATGCACGCAGGCGCGGCCGAGATTGGGCTGGATCGCGAAGGGGTGGATCCGCAAGGCCACGCGGCGCGCAATCTTCGGCAGCTCAACGAGCTGGCGCAGGGTGCGCTGGCGGAGATGCGCGCCCTCATCTTCGAGCTACGCCCCGGAGCGCTGGCCGAGGAGGGACTCGTTCTCGCGCTCCGAAAGCATTGCGCCGCTTTGAGCGCGCGAGAGAGGCTGCCGGTGGTGGTGGAAGCTTCCGACGATCGCCTGCCGATCGATGCCACAGCCGAGGAGCATCTCTATCGCCTGACCCAGGAAGCCCTCAACAACACCATAAAACACGCCCGGGCCAGGCTCGCGACCGTCAAGCTGGAGTCGGGCGAGTGCGGGCTGACGTTGGAGATTGTAGATGACGGCGTGGGCTTCGATTCGCAAGGCGTCCCCTCGGGACACCTCGGACTGCGGACGATGGCGGATCGGGTGCGACAGATCGGCGGCCGGCTGGAAGTGGAGAGCGGACGGGGCGCCGGCACGAGCGTGCGAGTCGTCCTGCCAAACGTCGTTCCGTGAGCAAGGAGCCGGCCATCCAGGTGCTGCTGGTCGACGATCACGCCGTGGTACGGCGTGGCTTGCAGGCGTATCTGCAGATGACGGACGGTATCGAGGTGCTGGGCGAGGCGGAATCCGGACAGCAAGCCCTCGACCACCTGGCCGAGCTCGCGGCGGGCGGCGGACTGCCGGACGTGGTGTTGATGGACCTCATGATGCCGGGGTTGGACGGAATCGCCGCGACCGCGGCGATAAAAGAGCGCTGGCCGGACATAGAGGTGGTGGCGCTCACCAGCTTCATCGAGGAAGACAAGGTGCACGGCGCGCTGCAAGCCGGAGCGACAGGCTACCTCCTCAAGGACGCAGCGGCAGCGGAGATCGCGAACGCTATCCGAGCGGCGCGTCAGGGCGAGATGCATCTCGATGGTGCCGTGGCGAAGCGGCTGGCCGAGTCGATCCGGACCCGAGAGCGAGATGTGCCGATGGAGCCACTAACGGAGCGCGAGCGTGAAGTGCTCGTCCTCGTGGCTCAGGGCGACGCCAACAAGCAAATTGGACGTCGCCTGGGAATTAGCGAGCGAACCGTGCGAACGCATGTGAGCAGCATCCTCGGCAAGCTCGGCCTCGCCTCCCGCACGCAGGCTGCGCTCTACGCCGTCCGAGAGGGATTGGCCGGGGGAGCGTAGAGAACAGGGCGCCGCGAAGTCCGTCCGCCGTGGCCACGGGCCGCCTGCTCTGTCTCCTGCTCAGGGCGTAATAACAACAACCTGCTCAACTTGTAGCGATACCAGTCCGCAAAGCGCCGGCGAGGAAAAGAGCAGCCGGATCGGTACCCGTCGCCGTCCACGCATCGCAATGTCAACAGTTCAATGAATCAAGTCCCGATCTCGGATTACTTGCGTTCGCCACTGATCGCCTGCGTATGCGCCCCGACAACCGACGAGCACAATTCAATGCCTTGGTGCCCCTGGTGCTCGCGAAGCCGAGTTTTGAGCCGGAGCGCCTGAAGAGGGCTTCCGCGAAGCTACGCTGCGAAAGGACCGACGGTCCGCGGTGAAGTAGTTCAGGCCATTGACAATCTACAGAAGCGGGTCTACAATGTCCGCATCCAAGGACAACGAGGAAGCGTTTGCCTCGATGCAGACGCATCCCGGCCAGCAGACGAAGGAGTTCACAATGAGACCTCTCGCGTGCGCAGCAGCTCTTGCTGTCGCCCTCCTCGTCGGTGGTCCGTATGCCGGACGGTCGGCCGCTTCGGTACCAGCCCTATCCAGCGGCAAGAGCATCGTGATTCGCCAGTCAGACGTTCACTCAGCTGGGTATCGACTGATGTCTGTTCCAGGTCCGACGGGCCATCCAATCCCCGAGACCAAGCCAACGTGGAACAAGCACCTATGGAAGGCTCACGGCTACCTCGGCGGCTGAGGAGTTCAGTTCTCACACACCGTGCCTGGCAAGCACCTCCAGTTGAACGGCTACTTCGACTCTGACGTGGATGTTTTTTCATCTCGCGCAAACGCCGCTTGGGCGTTCCGACGGGAGCGGGCGGTCCACGCCCAATCCCCCTCGAGGCCCGCGCCGGGCGTGGGAGAACAATCGATCATGCAGGAGTCTCAGGGAAGCTCTGTGGGACACCGTCCTTCACCGCAATCGCCTTCAGACGCGGACGCTACGTCGGTGTTGTTTACGGGCAGGACTATGCCTCGCGGCCGAGCTTTGTTCGGTCTCTAGCCGTGCTTATGGACCGACGAGCCCGTCGCGACTGACGCCTGGTGGGGGAGATTGGCGAGACGGCCGCATCACCGAGAGATCGGCGCCTCTGGGCAAGATTGTCCCGCACTAAGTCGACGCGATCTTAAACGCCGACCTGGAGCATACACCGAGACTGGCCCTCGGAGGGAAGAACTGGCGGGAGTCCGTGGCAGTCGAACAAACCAGCGAACACTATCTGCGCCCCCCGCGACTTCATCTCGGGTGCCCGGCAAGCTACCTTCTCAGCACCGCCAGCATCTCGACGTGGTAGGTCTGCGGATAAAAATCAAACACCTCGAGCGAGCTGACCTCATAACCGGCCGGCTGTAACACCCCCAGGTCGCGGGCCAGCGATTCCGCCAGGCAGGACACGTACAGCAGGAGCTCGGGCCGGCTCGCCAGAATTGCATCCAGGACCTCGGGGTCCAGGCCCGATCTCGGAGGGTCGACGATCACCACGTCGTACCCAACAAGTTCGGCTTCCTCAGATGGCCCAACAACGAACTCGATGTTCGCCAGCCCCCACTCCTCCGCGGTTTTCTGACCTGCTTGCACCGCAACCGGATCCGCCTCGATCTCCACCACATGGGCCGCCCTTTCCGCCAGGAACAATCCGAAGATGCCCACCCCCGCGTAAATATCCGCCACCCGAGACGGCGTTCCGGCCTCCTCTTGCACTCGCGCAATCAGCTCCGCCAAGAGCTGCAGATTCGTCTGGAAGAAAGACCCGGCGGCGAGCCACACGACGCGGCCCGCCACCTCGACCGGCGCCAGCAGATCGCCGGAAACCGTATCGATTCTCCCTCCGATCCGTTGCACCGCGATGCCGCCAACCTCGGGCACTCCACGCAGCATATCGACCAGCTTCCCTCCCTCGTTCGCCAGTACGCTCTCGGGATCCGTCGGCCGGACGAGCGTTTGTAAGAATTGCTCCTCGCCGGTACCCGCCACTCGTACCTCGAGCCGCGCCCGGCCTCGAAAGTCCGGCAGCTCGCCCTTCCTTAGCGCCGAGTTGAGCGCGGCCATGAGCCTGCCGATCAGCGGGTGCGAGATGGGGCAGTCATCCAGCGGCACGATGGCCAGTGAAGCGTGGCGCCGAAAGCCGGCGTGCCGGCCCAGGGCGATGCCGGCAGTCGAGCGATATCGCCAGGGGTCCTTCAACGCATGAATGGTATCCACGCGCTTGGAAACTCCGGCCTGCAGCATGGTCTCATCCACCGCCGAGCGTTTGTACGCCAGCTGAGCCTGGTAGTCGATCTGCTGCCACTGGCAGCCGCCGCAATTGAAATCCCGAAAGTACGGGCAGGGAGGTTCGATCCGGTCGGGCGCCGGGTCCAGTACGCGCACGATGTGTCCGATCGGACGCCGTCTGCTTCCCCCGATCTCGATTTCGACAGATTCGCCCGGAATGCCGTGCTCGACCTCGACCCAGCGGCGTTCCAGCCTCGTGCGCGTTACGCCATGCCGGTCGAAGTGACCCAGCTTCACGATCTGCGGTTCCGGAGCAGGCTCCTCTATCTCTGGCTCTGCCCCAGCCTCCTCGTCCACCTACTCTTCGTCCAGAGCGACGCGTCGGCCGCGGCTGTCGATGGCCAGATTGGCCACCCGATCCGCCTGGTAATTCTTATCCCTGCGAACGTGCTCGAAATCCACCCGCGGCAAACTCTCCGCGATCTCCATCGCCTCCAGGTAGAGGGGTAGGATGCTCGGGTTCCGCACCTGATACTGGCCGTTCATTTGCTTGACCATCAGTTCGCTGTCCGAGTGAACACGGAGCGACTGCGGCTCATAGCGCTTTACCGCCTCGAGCCCGGCGATCAGCGCCTTGTACTCGGCCTGGTTGTTCGTGGTCACGCCCAGGAAGTTGCCCAGCGTCTCCAGCACGCGGCCCTGCGCATCCTTGATGATGATGCCCGCCCCGGCCAGCCCGGGGTTGCCCCGGCAGGCGCCATCGGTCTCCAGAATGAGATTGCGCCCACGATTCATATCGATCGAGTATCCCATAACGGCTACCCGGATCCACGGCCGCGCGAAGAGATTCGGGTGGACGGGTTGGCTGTAGAAGAGGGCCGGCCGCTCGGCCGGCCCCGAATCACTACCTGGTGTGAATGATGTTACAGGCAGTCCGGCAGGCGTACTGGTACGTCGTGCCGTTGATGGTGAGCGTGGCCGCACCCGCCCGGCCGATGCCGTTATCCGTGAAAGTGGCCGAGAAGGGCACGAGGCCCACGCCGCTCAGCGTGCCTGTACCCGTCATGCTCGCCGTTCCGCCGCGACAGTATCCACTGCAACCATTCGCAGGCGTGAAGCCGGCTGAGGTGATGGTCCGCGAGTGGAACGAAGACGGCGTATTCGCGATCAGGGTGCCTCTGCAACTGAGATTCCCGGCCGAACCGAGACAGTTGAGGTACGCTCGGTAGCTCTGCCTGCAGTTCGTGCCGGAGGCATAGTTGCACGAGGCCGATCCGTCCAGAACCCCCGGCCCGACCTGCTGACCCTCTCGGACGAGGATGTAGGGATACTCGTTTGTAACCTGATTGGAGCGCACGCCGCTTGCGTGGATCGAGTCCGTTTCGGTGCCAAGACCAACGGCAAAGACCGTGAAGTTGGCCGGCCAGGTGTCGAACACCTCGTGCTGGGACTGTCCCCAGCCCGACAGATTCGCGTCGGTCAGGCCGGTCGGCCCCGGCCCCACAATCGTCTCGTGGCTATTGCCGTAAGCTTCGGCGCTGAAGGTACCGAAGCCGCTGAGCAAGGCAACCGGGTTGAGCGGCTCGTCGTCGCTGTACCCGTCGCCCAGGGCGACGTAAGCCCCAGTGCGGGCGCCCGAGGCGGCGAAGGCGATGCTTCGTTCGATAGTGAGGAACGCGCCGCTGCTGTTATCGCCCTCGATGCTATGGTACCCAGGGTCTCCTGCGATCGTCACGACATTACCGGCTGCCGCGGCTGCCCACGCGCTTGCATTCGCCGCGGCTGCGACCGGGTAGGGCCCGCAGTCATTGTCGTCACCCACCACGATCGCCGCGTACGAGGCGAACTGGGATGTGGTCATGCTGTCCCATTGCGTATCGCTGGCAAGCACCGGCATGTAGCCGAGATCTGTGACCGCGTTTGCCTCAGGACTGTTGATTCCGCCACAAACCGAGCTGTCCAAAATGATGACCTGGCCGGCGGCGGCGTGAGCGCTGTATCCTGCTCCGCCAATTCCGAGCACAGCCATCGCCGCTATGATGGCCAGCCTGGCAAGTACACGCATGGTTACCCCCTGTGAATATCTGATTACGCCCCTGCACCATATAGCAGGAGACCAGGCATGTCAAGTGCTTTAGGCCCGGCTTACTACCCGCTCCTGATCACATGCTTCGCCGCGCGCCACCCCCACGTACTCGAACCCTGCCTCACGCACCTGATCTACATCGTAGAGATTTCGACCGTCGATCATCAGCGGCCGACGCATGCCGCTTTTGACGCGCTGAAGGTCCAGATTCCGGAACTCGTTCCATTCGGTTGCCAGCACCAGCGCGTCGGCCCCCTTGGTCACTTCGTATGCGTCTTCGCCGTACTCCACATCCGGGTATTCTCGCGCCGCCATCACCATTGCCGCGGGATCGTACGCCGCCACCCCGGCTCCCTGCGCCTGCAGTAGCTCGATCAGCTTGAGCGCCGGCGCATCGCGGATGTCGTCGGTGTTCGGCTTGAATGCCAGGCCCAGCAGCGCAATTCGGCGAGCGTTCAGATCGCCCAGTCGGTCCACCAGGCAATCCAGCACCCAGCGGCGCCGGTCGTCATTGATGTCCATCACCGCCTGCAGAAGCTGCGGGTGCTGGCCGGCCTCGTCGGCCATGTGCATGAGAGCCCGTACATCTTTAGGGAAGCACGACCCACCGAATCCCAGTCCGGCGTTCAGGAACGCCGGACCAATGCGCTTGTCGTAGCCCATGCCCAGCGCGACTTTGCCGATATCCGCGCCGAGCTCCTCGCAAATTCCGGCGATCTCGTTGATAAACGAGATGCGCGTGGCCAGAAACGAATTCGAGGCGTACTTGATCATCTCGGCGGTCCGCAGGTCCGTGATGATGATGGGGCACTGGAGGGAAAGATAGAGCCGCGCGACGGTCTCGGCCGCCTCACGATCGGTCGAGCCCAGAACTACACGATCGGGGTGCAGGCAATCTTGCAGCGCCGTTCCCTCGCTCAGGAACTCGGGATTGGAGACCACCGAGAAGGCCGCATCTCGCGTCAGATACTCGCTGATGATACTGGCCACCAGGTCGCCCGTCCCGATGGGTACCGTGCTCTTGTTCACCACAATCACAGGGTGATCCAGAACCTGCGCGACACTCTTTGCCGCCGCTCGCACTTGCGACAGGTCTGCACCCCCGTTGCCGGTCGAAGGCGTGCCCACCGCGATGAAAACGAACTCGGCCTGAGCGATCCCCTCCTCATACGAGCTTGTAAACGCCAGCCTTCCGGCCTCCAGGTTCCGGACGACCACCTCGCTCAGGCCGGGCTCGTGGATCGGCAACTCCCCGTGCCGGAGGCGCTCGATCTTCCCCTCGTCAACGTCCACGCACACTACCTGATTCCCGCTGTCGGCGAAGGCGGCCCCCGTGGTCAGCCCAACATAGCCCGTGCCGATGACAGTTATCCGCTTCATATAGTTCCTCTAGTAATCGCAAATCCTCGCATATTGTAAGAGGAACACATGCGTCTCATCCTGCCGTAGGAACCGACCCGCGCGGCGGCGGCCCGGCACTCTGGCGGCACCTACGACGATCGGTTAAGGTGCAACCTTCCCCAGCATTCGCCGGAGCACCATTTGCAGCACTCCACCGTTGCGGTAGTACTCCACCTCGATCGCACTGTCGATGCGCGCCTCTGCCTCGAACTCCACCACCGCGCCATCCGGTCGCTGTGCTTTCACCTGCAGGCGCTGACCAGGCGCCAGACCAGCCTGCAAGCCGTTGATGTCGAACGTCTCTTCGCCGTTTAGCCCCAGCGACTGCCGGCTCTGGCCTTCAACGAACTGCAGCGGCAGCACACCCATCGCGACCAGATTGCTGCGGTGAATGCGCTCGTAGCTCTCGGCGATCGCCGCCTTCACACCCAACAGCATCGGCCCTTTGGCCGCCCAGTCGCGCGAGCTTCCCGAGCCGTACTCCTTCCCGGCCAGGATGATCAGCGAGACATCGGCTTCGCGATAGCGCTCCGACGCGTCGAAGATGCGCATTACCTCGCCGCCGGGCTGGTAGGCCGTCCAGTCCCCTTCCTTGTCCGGCGTCAACTCGTTGTGCAGCCGCACGTTGCCGAAGGTCCCTCGCATCATTACCTCGTGGTTCCCCCGTCGCGAGCCGTAGCTGTTGAAATCGCGTCGCTCCACTCCGTGCGCCGTCAAGTACTGAGCCGCCGGACTGTCTTTCGGGATCGAGCCGGCCGGCGAGATGTGGTCGGTGGTCACGGAGTCACCCAGCATCACCAGCACCCGTGCTTTTGAGATGTCGGCCAGCGACTCCGGCTCCGTCGAAAGCCCCTGGAAAAATGGCGGCTCCTTCACGTAGGTAGAGATTGGGTTCCAGTCATACAGGCCTCCCTCGGGAACCGGAAGACCTTCCCAGTGCGCGTCGCCGTTAAACACCTGCGAATACTGATGGGCGAAGAACTCCGGCTTCACCGCCTTCTTCCGCGCCTCCTCGATCTCGGCCGAGCTTGGCCAGATCTCCCACAGGTACACCGGCTGCCCGTCTGGATCGGTTCCCAGAGGCTCGCTCGCAAGGTCGACGTCGACCCGCCCGGCGAGCGCAAACGCGACCACCAGCGGCGGCGAGGCCAGATAATTGGCTCGAATCTCGGGATGGATGCGCGCCTCGAAGTTGCGATTGCCGCTCAGCACGGCCGCCGCCACCAGGTCGTTTTCCGCGATCGCCTGCGAAACAGGCCCCGGGAGCGGCCCGCTGTTGCCGATGCAGGTGGTGCAGCCGTAGCCCACGGTGTGGAAGCCGAGAGCCTCCAGGTAGGGTGTCAACCCCGCTTCCTCCAGATAGTCGGTCACCACCCGGGAACCCGGAGCGAGGCTCGTCTTCACGTACGGCTTGACGTCCAGGCCGCGTTCCACGGCCTTTTTCGCCAGCAAGCCGGCGGCTAGCATAACGGACGGATTCGACGTGTTGGTGCAGCTCGTGATCGCGGCGATGGCAACCGCTCCGTCCCCGATCTCCGTGCGCTCGCCGTCCAGCGTCACCGCGACGCGGGCCGGCGCTTCAGCAATCGCCACCCCGCCGCCTGAGGTCTCTTCGCGCGGAAACGACTGCCGGAATCCACGCTTCATCTCGCCCAGCGGAATCCGATCTTGGGGCCGTTTTGGTCCGGCGAGGCTCGGCTCGACGGTGCTGAGATCCAGCTCGAGCATCTCAGAAAACTCCGGCGTCGGGCTTCGCTCATCCCGGAACATCCCCTGTGCCCGGGTATATCGCTCAATCAGGTCGATCCGTACTTCGCTTCGATTGGTCATCGAAAGATAGGCAAGCGTCGCCGCATCTACCGGGAAGAGCCCAGCCGTGGCTCCGTACTCGGGCGACATGTTGGACATGGTGGCGCGGTCCGCAACGCTCAGATCGCTCAGTCCCGGCCCCGAGTACTCCACGAATTTCCCCACCACTCCGTGCTTGCGCAGGAGCTGCGTGACCGTCAGCACCAGATCGGTCGCGGTAGCTCCTTCCGGCAGGTGGCCGGTGAAGCGCAACCCAACCACCACCGGATCAAGCAGGAACATGGGCTGGCCCAGCAGCGCGGCCTCGGCTTCGATGCCGCCCACGCCCCAGCCGAGCACACCCAGCCCATTGACCATGGGAGTGTGCGAGTCAGTGCCCACCAGCGTGTCCGGCATAGCGACCGTCTTCCCGTCCAACTCCCGTGTGAGCACCACCCCCGCGAGATACTCGAGATTGACCTGATGGCAGATGCCCGTTCCCGGCGGCACTACGCTGAACTGATCGAAACCCTGCTGTGCCCAGCGAAGAAGCGCATAGCGCTCGCCGTTTCGCTCGTACTCCCGCTCCACGTTGCGGGTGAAGGCGAGCGTGGTGCCGAACATATCCACCTGTACCGAGTGGTCGATCACAAGATCCGCTGGGGACACCGGATTGATAAGCTGCGGGTCGCCATGCATCCGGGCCATTGCTGAGCGCATCGCCGCCAGATCGACGACCGCCGGCACCCCGGTGAAATCCTGCAGCAGCACACGAGCGGGCAGAAAGGGTATCTCGCCCGGCGTGGAACTCTTCGGCGACCAGCGAGCCAGTCGCTCCACCGCGGCCGGCTGGACTTCGCCCCGCTCCGCCCGACGCAACACGTTCTCCAGCAAAATCTTCACGGTGAACGGCAGTCGATCCAGGTCGACGCCCAACTGCTGGGCCAGTCGAGGAAGGCTGTAGTAGGTCACCGGGTTTGCTCCTCCGCCAAGATCTGTCATCGTGTCGAATTTCATTCCGCTTCCTCGCCTTCATCTCGATCTAGATTCAATGCGCAGTGGCGCAGCAGTCGAATCAGCTCGTGCTGTTCCGCCTGGCTTAGCCCGGACACCATGACGCCGCCCGCGAGCCGTGATGAGCCAGGCGTTCGTCCCAGCAAGTCCTCACCCTCCGGCGTCAGCGTGGCAATGCGCACCCGCCGGTCGCTCCGCCCGGCACGAAGTTCAACGAGCCCTCGGCGCGCGAGCCCATCCACCAGACGCGACACGGAACTTTGCTCCAGCCCGAGGCGGTACCGAAGTGTCCCCTGATCAAGCGATCCCTCTGAACGAAGAGCCAGCAGCACATCACGCTGGGAGAGCGTCAGCTCATAGGCGCGCAACGCCTGATCGACGTCTCTGCGTAGCGCTTGGTAGCAGCGCTTCAGCCAGTAGGTGGGCTGGTGCTCGAGAAATTCCCGCCTCGCCTCGTCTACCGCCAGTGGTTCCGACCGCATCGCCACCATCGTCACCTCGACCCGATTATATGCATATACATGCATAAGCACAAACCGGATCCTGTGGTAGGCTATATCTGCTCCAGTAAATGCGCTGACAGGAGGTGGTGTAATGACGATCATGAGATTGGTGGTCGACGCGCTATACCACTTCCTGGCGGGTGGCTCGCAGCACTAGCAGCCCGGAAAAGCACCGACTGCCCGGGTACGGGCCGAACGGACGGGAAGACGTAACGAGGCTGTAGCGCGCGGAGCGACGCAGCCCACCGAGATCGAGCACAGCTCGGTTGATGAGCGATCGCCGCGGTGGCGACCGGCATCGCCCGCGTCGCTCGAGCCGCGCCGAAATATTGCGGGCGCCTGATCGGGTCCAGCAACAGCGGACGCCAACCGCCTTTCTTCTGACGCGGGCGCGAGGAGCCCTTCGATGGCTATGAACCAAGGAGAACCGTTTGTCTAACCAAACAGTAGAACTCATGCCGGAGCTCGACTCGTTCTTTGCCGGCAACCTCATCTCGGACGTTCTGGGGTTAATCAAAAGCGGCAAGGAAGGCTCCGTCTACTGCTGCCAGGCGACCGCACGCTCGTCCTACCCGCTCCTCGCCGCCAAGGTGTACCGCCCACTGAAATCTCGTGGCTTCCGAAACGACGCCTTGTACAGGGAGGGACGCGTAGTTTCCGACCGCCGCGCCGGCCGAGCCCTCAAGAAGAAGACTTCCTTCGGCAAGTCAGTGCAGCACGGAACCTGGATGGCGGCGGAATACGAGACCCTCCAATTGCTGCACGGCGCCGGCGCCGACGTACCGGCGGTGGTCGCTCAGGCCGAGTCCGCCACGCTGATGCAATACATCGGCGACGTCGTTTCGCCCGCAGACGCTCTGCGCGATGTTTCCCTCCGCCCGAGCGAGGCTCGGCCCATCTTCCAGCGACTCCTGGCGAATA
Organism: Chloroflexota bacterium; assembly: GCA_050695395.1. GTDB lineage: Bacteria > Chloroflexota > UBA5177 > UBA5177 > UBA5177 > JBOGSL01. The sequence goes on from JBOGSL010000121.1 coordinate 11,974, forward strand.
TCCAGCTCTTTCTCAGCCACAACCTGGTGCACGGCGATCTCTCGCCCTACAACATCCTCTATTGGAATGGAGACATCACCATCATCGATTTCCCCCAGGCCGTCGATGCCCGCTTCAACCCGAACGCCCTCTCGCTTCTTACCCGCGATCTAGAGAACGTCTGCAGCTACTTCGCTCGCTACGACATCCACGCCAACCCCATGGCGACAGCGACGGACCTCTGGCAGCGCTACGTGCACGCCGAGCTGTAGTCGTGACGCGAGCGAAGCCCTGCACGGCCCACACATTCGGGAGACCCCCGCCCACGAACATTGCCCCTCGCTTCGTTGCGGGCCGCGCTGGGCCGAGCTACGTGTCCGGGACGCCCCAGTGGGGGTGCCAGGGCCTACGACTCACGGCCCGCATAGGACCTAAAGTGTGACATGCCCAAAAAGAAGCGCTCTCAGCAGCGGCGCCCGCGCGGCGCGACGCCGGTCCCCGAGCAACGGGCGAAATCCAAAATCCCTGCAATCATCAGCGCCGCCATCCTGGCGACGCTCGGCGCGCTGGTCGCCCTCTATCTCACCGGCCACCTCAGTCCCAAGCACCCCACCGTCGACGGAATACCCTGTGGCGGCGGCGCAGTTATCTACCATATTCACCAGCATCTTGCCCTCTACGACCGGGGCCGAGCAGTGCCCTTGCCAGCCGACATCGGCATCCCCGGCGGAGATTTCGCGCCGTGCTTCTACTGGATTCACGTCCACGAGAACGACCCCGGCATCATCCACGTCGAAAGTCCCATCCACAAGACCTTCACCCTGGGGAACTTTTTCGACATCTGGCGCGTCACCAAAAGCTCCTCCCAGCCCAACGAGAATGGCTTCTTGCAGGATATCCAGCGAGCCACCCCGCGGGGCAACGTCACGGCTTTCGTCGACGACAAACGCTGGCACGGCTCCTACCGAGGTATCCCGTTGCGAAAGCACGCGGTGATCACCTTCGAGATCGGGCGACCCGTCGTCCGGCCCAAACCCTTCCAAAACTGGCGCGGCCAGTAGGAAGCCGTCCATATAATGGCAGCAATGGTACGCGCATGCTAGCCGGCCTCAATATCTTGATCTTCCTCAAGCTCAGCGGCGAGCTTTCCGCCGCTGCGGAGCACGCGTTCGGCGCTCTCCAATCGAGCTATGAGGAAGCGAGTGATGACGAGTACGGGGGTGCCTTCTATCAGGCTCGCGGCATGGGCTTCGAAGCCGCGCTGTTCGCCAATCAGGGCGACGTCTACGATTCCGAGTTCGCCGGCTTCGAGTTCGCTCTGGCCATCACGTCGAACTTTTGGTGCGTCGAACTCGGCAATCTCGAGCTGGAGGGAGAGCTCAGTGAGTACTTCGCCCGGCAACTTGCCTTTGACCTCGACGTGGAGACAGCCACCGAAATCCTGATGGAGACGAACGAAGATGCGGAAATATTCGAGATCCGCGTCTTCCGTCGCAATCCGCAGTACCGGCTTGATCAGGGTCCGACGACGCCAAGGGTGTTCGTGGTGGAAACCCGCCAGGTGGAGGAGCCCTTCGACGAGGATGAAGAGGAACCCCTGTAGTTGATCCCCTTCTCAGATCAGAGCGAACCGAACCGTATCTTCCCGTACGTCAATATCGCTTTCATCGCCATCAACTTTCTGCTCTTCTTTTACGAGCTTGCGCTGCAATCGCAGGGGCACCTGAACCACTTCTACCTCGACTACGCATTGGTGCCCTGCGAGTACACTAGCCACTGCAATCCCGTTCCAGGAACTCCCACTCCCTTCTTCGTTACCCTTTTCAGCTCGATGTTCATGCATGCGGGCTGGTTACACATTCTGGGTAACATGGTGTTTCTCTGGGTGTTTGGCGACAACGTCGAGAACTCCATGGGCCACGTCCGCTACTTCCTCTTCTACCTGGTCTGCGGTTTAGGCGCCAATGCCCTCGAGATCGGCACCGCCATCAACTCCCACGTTCCCGGCTTGGGCGCCAGCGGCGCGATCGCCGGTATTCTGGCCGCATATCTGATGCTCTACCCCACCAGCCGGGTTCGGACCATCGTCCTGATCGGCATCTTGCCCTTGCCCTTGCGGCTACCCGCATGGGTGCTGATCGGGTTTTGGATCTTGCTGCAGTTCGTGGATGGGGTCGCGACATTGAGCGCTCTCACCGGCCAGTCCCAGACCGGCGGCGTTGCTTACTGGGCGCATGTGGGCGGATTCATCACGGGCGGCGTCCTCATCTGGGTGTTTCGCCATCCCGCGCGCACCAAGATGATGAAAAACTTGCACACCTCTCCCATAGGAACCTGACATCGCGGCTGCCATCGAAGGCCTGGTGGTGCGCACCGAATCGGGCTACCACCGACTGCAGACCGAAGACGGGATCATCGTGGCCCGTGCTCCGAAGAAGCTTCTGCGCGGAGAACGCGTCAACACCACCGCGGTGGTGATCGGCGACCGGGTGCGGGCTGTCGTTGCGGAGGATGGCACCGGCTCAATCGAGGAAATACTGCCGCGTCGCAACCAGCTGGTGCGCGGCGCTGCCGGCGAGAGCCGTTTCCTGGACGTAATTGCGGCCAATCTCGATCTCTTTCTGGCGGTACATTCGTTGCGCGAGCCGGAGCTCAACACCGCGCGGATCGATCGCTTTCTACTGATGGCGCAGATTGCCGGGATTCCGGCGATGGTCGTCCTTAACAAGCTGGATCTGGCCGGAGACATGGATCTGGATGAGATCGAGGCTCCGTACCGGCAGGCAGGATACCCCGTGATCCTCACTTCGGCTTCAACGGGGCAGGGAATCGAGCGCATGCGTGAGGCCCTCTCGGGTGGCATCAGCGCCCTGGCAGGTCCGTCAGGCGTTGGCAAGTCCACCTTGCTCAATCGCATGCAGCCGGGACTCCGCCTCCGCACGGGGGAGATCAGCGAGGCCACCGGCAAGGGGCGCCATACAACTACGACAGCCGAGCTCCTCCTGCTCGACCTTGGCGGCTACGTTGCCGACACTCCGGGGTTACGCGAGCTGGCAATTCCCGAGATTGAGTACGAAGACCTGGGCTACCTCTTTCCCGATTTTCACCCGTACCTCGGCGCGTGCCGTTTCGCAAACTGCACGCACCGCGAGGAAGCCGGCTGCGCCGTCCGAGCGGCAGTGGAAGCCGGCAAGATCTCGGGAGACCGCTACCGCAGCTTCCGCCACATCCATCAGGATCTGGAAGAGAAGGAGAAGTATTGAGGCTTGGGGCGGAGGGTCGCCGTCACCCCCGTTTCACATGCGGATAGGTCCAGGAGGTGCAAATTCGCGGGGACGGACCTGATCTAGCTCGACAGCACGCTCACGCCGACCGCGGCGATTCCTCCTGCTCGTCCACGAACCGGTACTCTTCGGCCGCCCCGGCCAAGCACACCCGGTTTCCGCCTGAGCGTTTCGCCTCGTACATGGCCAGGTCCGCGCGGGTAAACAGCTCGGTATCCACGTCGGTAGCGCGCAACGCTGCCACCCCTACGCTAACCGTGATCTTGCCCACCCGAGCAGACCGCGGCAGCCACGCTTGCTCGATTACCTCGCGCAGCCGTTCAGCAACAGGAAGCACCTCCTCGAGAGGCACTTCCATCAGTAAGACACAGAATTCCTCGCCACCGTAGCGTGCCACAATATCTTCGGTTCGCACGGTTGTACGAATAAGGACGGCAAGCTCTCGCAGAACCTCGTCGCCTGCCTCGTGGCCAAAGCGATCGTTCACACTCTTGAACTTGTCGATGTCCAGCATGACCGCCGATAGCTCGTGCCGGTTTCGCATAGCCCGAGATCGCTCTTCCTTATATCGCGCCATGAGATGCCTTCGGTTGTGCAACTGGGTTAGCTCATCCGTAATGGCCTGAGTGCGTAGCTCCTGATACAACCTGGCTCGGTCAAACGACAGCGCTGCCTGACCGGCGATGATCTCGAGAAGCCGGAGCGAGTTGTCGTCGAACTGATCGACCCCCAGCTTGGACAGCGTAACGACGCCTCGTACCCGTCCCTCATAGCTCAGTGGCGCTCCCATCACCGATTCCGATCGCATCGGGGTACCGGGAATGTAGGTCATGCGCGGATCTGCCAATGAGTCCGGAACGATGACGGCTTTGCCCTTTTGAACAATCCATCCGGCGAGCCCCTGCCCGATGTCGAGTTGCAACGCCGGTTCGGCTGGATAGACAGGGGCCAGCGTTTTGCCGCCGGGCTCGAGCGTGAAGAGGCGGCAGGCGTGGTAGTCGATGAGCTGTTTCAGTTCGGTGGCGATGAGCTCGCCGATCGTCGCTATATCGTGGAGCGGCGATAACTTCTGCAAGATGCTTTGGATGACCTGAAGCTCGTGAACCCGCCGTTGCTGCTGCTCCATCAACCTTGCATTGACGATCGCTATGGCCGCCTGACTCGCAAATAGGGAAAGTAGACCCAGATCGGACTGCGAAAACCCTCCCACCTCCTGGCGCTCGACATTGATCACTCCGATCACCTGATCGCCTCGGGTCAGCGGGACCGCCATCTCGGACCGGATCTCGCTCACCGTGGTTCCGATGTAATCCGGCACTGAGCGAACGTCTGGGATGATCACCGGCCTCCCGGATTCATAGACACGCCCGGTTACCGCTGTTCCCACCGGCACTTTGATTACCTTGCGATCGTCTTCTCCCAGCGCCCCGATCACGCCGGCAAGGTAGAGTTGCTCATCGCCTTCCTCCGGCAGCAAAATCGCTCCGTAGAAGTAAGGCACGGCAACTCTCAGCCCCTTGAGAATCGCGTCGAGCACGGTCTCCAGCTCGAGCGAGCCCGTGATTGCCTGCGCCACCCCGAGCAGTGCCTGCATCTGGCCGACGGCGTCCTGGCTTCGGGCAAAGAGCCTCGCGTTGACGATGGCAATCGCGCATTGTGAAGCGATGATCCCGAGCGTTTGGAGATCCTCGGAGCTGTAGGCGTTAAGACGGTTGCTCTGGACGGTCAGCGTCCCGATCGTACTGCTTCCAGTGTTCAGTGGGACGTAGATTTTCGCTTCGCTCTCACTGCCACCCACGTAACCAACTGGGACGCCGTTTTGCGCGGCATACTCCAGATACTCGTCGTCACTATTGAAGAGGAGGGCTGCTCCCTGCTGAATGACCAGACTCGTAACGTTGCTGCCGAACGGCAGCGTCTCGTTTACCGAAAGACTGCCGCTCTCCCAGACGCACGGTATCTCCAACGTCCCTCGTTCCGGATCGTGCAAAGCGATGTAGAACTGAGTCGTGTCCATCACTCGACCGATCTGCTCGTAGATAGTGGAGTAGAGCACGCCAAGATCGAGCGTAGACGAGACGACGCGACTGATTTCGGCAATAGTCTCGAGGCGGTCGGCAGCCATAGATCCGGCCACAGTCATCGATCTACGCCTCCAATCGTTTCGTCGCGGTGCCCAGTGTACTCGTGGTCGGCGACAAGGGCAATTCCCCTTTCGACCCATTTCCCGGCCTCTTTCCAATTCCCTTCTAATAGCGGCATACTATTCTTGGAATCGGGGAAATGCGTGCATATTCTGGTAGTTGAAGATGAGAAACGTCTGGCCAATCTGGTTCGGCGAGCCCTCGAGGAAGAGGGCCATGTGGTCGACATGTCATACGATGGCGCCGAGGCACTGGACATTGCCGAAGGTACAGAATACGACCTGATTGTGCTTGACCTGATGCTTCCTCATCTGGATGGTCTCGAAGTCTGCCGGCAACTCCGGCACGACGGCGGGCAGGCACGCGTGCTGATGCTTACCGCGAGAGATGCGGTAGAGGATAGAGTGGCAGGTTTGGAGAGCGGCGCCGATGACTATCTGATCAAGCCCTTCTCCTTTTCCGAGCTCATCGCCAGGGTAAAGGCACTGTCGCGGCGTCAGGTTCAGGCGCAGCCCGAGGAAGAGCTTCAGACTGGCGATCTGGTACTCGATCTAGCCCGGCACGAAGCTCGCCGCGGCGACGCCGTGATCGATCTCACCGCCAAAGAGTTTCAGCTCCTCGAGTACCTCATGCGCAATGCCGGCCACGTGCTCACCCGTACCCAGATACTCGACCACGTGTGGGGCTACAATTTCGATTCGTTCAGTAACGTGGTCGACATCTACGTCCACTATCTGCGCAATAAGATCGATCGCGGATTTGCGCAGCCTCTCATCCGGACCGTCCGAGGCGTGGGCTACTCGCTCAAAAGCTGATGTTTGGTGCTGCTCGCTGGCGGCTTGTCGCCTGGAATATCGGAGTGGTGATGCTGATCCTGGCAGCGCTTGGGTTCGCCATCTACAGCATCATGGCGGACAATATCTACTCCACGGTCGACGCCGAGCTTCAGCAGGAGCGCCAGGAAGCTCAGCTTTTAGTCGATCACTCCGGCTCGGTGCAAGCTGCCATGCGCCTATGGGGCCCCGGTAGCGGGTTCACCATGATGGTGGCCGATACCAGCTTCAATGTCGACTCGACCTCGAACTGCCCCGACCCAATGGTCTTTCCACCCTGTCTGCCCTCGCAGCTCCGTCCTCTGAGCCTATCGGCTATGGAGGCGTCGGCGAAAAGCCCAAAGGGCTCCGACCTGCGCATCGTGCAGACGGGCAACGCTTCGTGGCGTGTGCTGAGCTTCCTTTCAGCTCCGATCGGCCCCAGCGGCACTTCCGTTGGCCCTGCCGGCATCATCCAGATTGGCCAGTTGGTCACCGGCGAGCAATCTGCCCTGCAGGAAATCACGCAGTGGCTAATTGTTGGCGGACTGATAGGCGTTCTTCTCGCTGCCCTCGGCAGCGTGTTTCTTGCCAACCGAGCCCTCGTTCCCATTCGCCATGCCTTCTCGCGTCAGCGCCAATTCACCGCCGATGCCTCCCACGAGCTTCGAACCCCCCTGGCTCTCATCCGGGCCAATGCTGAGATGCTCGAACGTCACGTAGAAGTCTTACCCACGGAGGACTCGGAGCTAGTCTCCGAAATCATCACCGAGACCGATCACCTCAATCGACTTGTGGGCGATCTGCTCACTCTCGCGAGGGCCGACACCGGGGCACTGCACCTCACCAAGGCGCCGGTCGACTTGCGCTCGCTTGTCCAGGAGGTCCACGAAGACTTGCGGCTGATAGCGCAGTCACGCGGCATCCAGAGCGATCTGTCACTCGACGGTCCGGTGACTGTTCAGGGGGATCGAGGCCGGCTGCGCCAGCTATTGCTCATCCTTCTGGACAACGCCCTCAAGTACACCGACGAGGGAGGCAAGGTAGAAGTACGCGTCGAGAGCGGCGACAACCATGCCCGTCTGGTAGTGGCCGACAGCGGTGTCGGCATCCCGGCGGGCGATCTGCCGCACATTTTCGATCGCTTCTACCGCGTGGATCGGGTCCGAGAGCACGAGAGCGGCGGAACGGGCCTCGGCCTATCCATCGCGAGCTGGATCGTCCAGGCGCACCACGGCAACATCAAAGTAGACAGCGCGGTCGGCCAGGGCACTCGCTTCCGGGTAGAACTACCCACAGGGTAACGCCCTATCGTGGGGATCGCGCAGTAGCACGAAGGCCGGCGTCCCGGACACACCGGCGAGATTACGCTCCAGCCACCAACTCCTGCTCGTCTCTGACAAGCGGGCCGCCGAGCCCGCCGCCCGGCGCGCCGTACTTATCAATCGCCAGATGCGGAATGAAGAAGTGGGCCAGTGGCCCGATCGAGAGCGCGTAGAGCAGCGTGCCGACGCCAACCGAGCCGCCGAGCAGGAAACCAGTGATCAGCACCGTGACCTCGATACACGTTCGCGCCACGCGGATCGAGTGGCCGCGCTGGGCCAGTCCCAGCATCAGACCATCTCGCGGCCCCGGTCCCAATCCGGCTCCGATGTAAGCTCCCGTCGCCACACCGTTCAGGAAGACGCCGAGCAGCAGGCACAGAGCCCGAACCGGTAGAGCGCCAGGAGACGGCACGTGCGCGAGCACTATGTCGATGACCAGACCGATGATCACGACGTTGCACAGCGTCCCGACGCCGGGCCGCTGACGGAGCGGAATCCAGAAGAGGAGGACGACCACTCCCACGATGATGGACCACGTACCGATCGGCAGTCCCGTGTGATGGGACAACCCCTGATGAAACACATTCCAGGAGTCGAGCCCGAGACCGGCCAGAACCAGCAGCGAGCTGCTCAACCCGTACAGGACGAGTCCGCAATAGAGCTGGATCAGGCGCCGCGGCAGCCGGTCGGGCGGGATGGGACGAAGCAAGGAGAGCCGGTTCACCGGCCATTCTAGGCGTGGGTTCGGGCCGAGTACCCCCTACCCTCCAGCCGAAATCAGCTGCGCAGAACTTTGAGCGGCACGGTGTAGTTGCGAGAGTCTCTCTGCCCTATCGATGGGCGCGCCATATTTCGCACCCCGTGTAGATTGGGACTATGAAACGCGTGGTGGTGACCGGGGTCGGGGCGGTGACATCGCTCGGGCAAAGCTGGAACGAGACGTGGTGCGGGTTGGCTCACGGCCGGAGCGGCGTGAATGAGATCACGCTGTTCGATGCCGCGGATCTGCCGGTTCGGATCGCCGCCGAGGTCAAGAACTGGGATCCGGCGGTGCTGGAACGGCGCGACGTTCGCCATCTGGATCGGTCGGTGCAGTTCGCGCTGCTGGCGGCGCGCGAGGCCGTGAAACATGCGGACTTGCGCGGCGCGAGGCCGGATCGATTCGGCGTGATCCTCGCCTCGGCCACCGGTGGCCTCGAGCTGATCCAGCGCCAGCATCAGGCTTTTCTGTCGGGGGGATATCGCAAAGTCTCGGCCCACCTGCTGCCTAACATGCTGCCCGATTCGGCCGCCGCCCATCTGGCCATGGAGCACGACGCCCGTGGCCCCAACATGGCCGTGGTCAGCGCCTGCGCGACCGGCAGCAATTCCATAGGGGAGGCAGCCCAGATGATTCGGCGCGGCGATGCCGATGTGATGCTGGCCGGGGGCACCGAGGCTCCGGTGAATCCGCTCTTCATAGCAGCATTTGGCGGCATGCGAGCGCTCGCCCCTCCCGACCGGAACGGCCCGGAGGGCGCCTGCAAGCCCTTCGACCTTCGACGAAAGGGCCTGGTGGTGGGCGAGGGGGCGGCGGTCCTGGTGCTCGAGTCTGAGGAGCACGCGAAGGCTCGTGGGGCAGAGTGGCTGGCCGAGCTCGCCGGCTACGGCACCAGTTGCGACGCGCATCACCTGGCGGCCCCTCACCCGAACGCCGAGGGCATGATCGCCGCGATGCGGCTGGCGCTGGATTCGGCGGGACTTGTGGTGGACGACGTCGATTACATCAGCGCCCATGGCACGGGAACTCCCCTGAACGACCGGCTGGAGACGCTGGCGATCAAACAGGTGCTGGGCGAGCACGCCGCGGGGACGCCGGTTTCGAGCATCAAGGGCGCGGTCGGGCATCTGATGGCGGGCTCGGGCGCGCTGGAAGCAGCCGTGAGCGTGCAGGCTCTGATGGATGGGCTCTTGCCACCGACTCTCAATCTGGAGGAGCCGGACCCCGAGTGCGATCTGGACTATGTACCCTTGCAGGCGCGCCGTGCCGCCCTCCGCGTGATTTTGTCGAACTCCTTCGGGATGGGCGGCCACAACGCCAGCCTGGTGTTTCGGAAACCGTAGGGGAATCATGGACCGCGGTGACGGTCATCGTTTTGGCGGTAGATGAAGGTCCGCTGTCATCGCCTAACGATAGAATCTCCCAGTACAAGGAGATGACGGTGACGACGATTGCCAGTGAAGACGCGTCGACCTACGACCAGCAGATGTTCCGCAACACCTTCGAGCGCGAGTTCACCTACATCAACGGCTTCGAGCGTAATGCCCATCGCTTTGCTAACCAGACGGCCCTCACCGATCCGCTGCGCGACCGAAGATATACCTATGCTGAGCTGGATCGTCTCGTCAATCAGCTCGCCAACCGTCTGACCCAGAGCGGCGTCGGCAAGAACGATGTCGTCATGTTCCAGCTTCTCAACTCGCTCGAGTTTGCCCTGCTGTATCTCGCTCCCAAGAAGCTAGGCGCCATCAGCGCTCCCATCAACTACCGGCTCGCTCGCGGCGAGACGGCCACCACCATCGACGACAGCAGGCCCAAGGTCTTCATCTACGACAGCTCGGTTCAGGACATCACGCGCCAGGCCCTCGACATGGCGTCGCACCATCCGGGCGAAGTGCTCGTGGTCGACCTCCAGGGAAAGGGCGGCACCGGCGAGACGGCCACCTTTGACCAGTACCTGGAAGGTGCCTCCGATGCGCCTCCCGACGTCGACTTCCATCCCCATATCTATGACGAGACCACACGTCTGTACACCTCCGGCACCACCGGCTTGCCCAAGGGCGTGCCTCTCAACAACGTCGCCGAGATCTTCTCGGCGCACGATGTGGCCATGCACTTCCCGCTGTCACCGCGAGATAAGACGCTCAACATGACTCCCTGGTTCCATCGGGGCGGCGTATACTCCGGCGGTCCCAATCCCGTCTTCTATGTCGGCGCCGAAGCGGTTACCATGCCCAAGTTCGACCCTGATCTCTGTCTGGACTACGTCGAGCGCTTCGGGCTCACCTTTTTAATCGGGGCGCCGACCAATCTCAAAATGCTGCACGATGTGCAGGTACGCAAGCCGCGCGATCTTAGTTCGTTGAAGGGAATCGTCACCATGGGCGCGCCGCTGGAACGGGAAGCCTGCATCCGCTTCCAGCAGGTGCTCAGCCCCAATATCTTCAACGGCTACGGAACCACCGAAGCCTTCTGGAACACCTTCCTGCGGCCGTACGATCTCCCCGAACATGCCGGCTCGGCCGGTCGCTCCTGCACGGACGACGATGTGGCCGTGGTGCGGGTGTACGAAGACCGACTGGCGGAGCCCACGGATGTGGTGGCGAAAGACGGCCGGGAAGTCGGCGAGGTGATCGTCAAGGCTCCGGGCAAGTGCTGCTACGCCTACAACGATCAGCCCGAGCAGGCTCGCGGCAACTTCTACAAGGGTTGGGTGTACATCGGCGATCAGGCCACGTGGGACGAGGACGAGTACATCACGATCGTGGGCCGCAAAGACGACATGATCATCTGCGGGGGCGAGAACGTGCATCCGGTGCAG
>JBOGSL010000122.1:0-3671 GCA_050695395.1 Chloroflexota bacterium
CGGTAGCACATACCATAGGCGAGATCGGGCCCTCCAGCACACGCATCACCGCGCCGACCGTGACCTCACGCGGTGCCCTGGCCAGTTCGTAACCGCCGTGCGCGCCGTGATGACTGACGATCAGACCGGCCTTGCGGAGCTTGCCCGCCAGCTGCTCGAGATACGCCGGCGGGAGAGCCTCGTGCCGCGCCACCTCGGTCAGCGACCGAGGCCCCTGGCCGTATGCCCGGGCCAGATCCATCATGAGCCGAATGCCGTATTCACCGCGTGTTGAGAAGCGAATCATCTGCCCTGCCATGTCCGAGTGGTCTACTCGGCTTTATTGTATCAAGGATTGGGATGGCGATGAGCGGGCACCGCGTCAACGTCGCTGTCGGCAATCCGGATCTCCCTCTGGGGCCTTGCCGCCAACCGTAGCTCGGGCACACGCTCGGCCCTCTGTTGCCGAGCCGGTACTACCTTTCGCTCGGTAGAATAGACGACGACTTGAAGGGACGTCCCGTGACCGAGACCTCGACTACTGAAATCCAGTGCACATCCCCAAACGCCGCCTCCTCCCTGCGTACTTTTTTATTCGCGGATGTACGGGGCTATACGACGTTTACGCAAGAACGAGGCGATGAGGCGGCGGCGCGGCTGGTGGCCAAATTCGCCTCCATCGTGCGCGAGGTCGCTGAAGCGCGGGGCGGGGAGCTGCTCGAGCTACGGGGTGACGAGGCTCTTTCGGTCTTCGGGTCCGCGAGACAGGCCCTTCGGGCGGCGGTGGAGCTTCAGCGACTGTATGCGCGAGAAACCGAGGCCGATCCGACGCTCCCGCTCCCCGTGGGCATCGGCATCGATACCGGGGAAGCCACCTCTGTCGAAGGTGGATTTCGCGGCGAAGCGCTGAACCTGGCAGCCCGGCTTTGCGCCCTGGCGGGACCAGGAGAAATTCTGGTGAGTGAGGGTGTTGCGTACCTGGGCCGGAGTCTGCAGAACATTTCGTATGTAGAACGTGGCACGGTGCCGATCAAGGGCCTGGCCGACCCGGTGCGTGTGATCCGAGTCATCGGAGGCCGGGACGGCACCACCGCTCCAGCCTCCCCCGCGCAACCGGGAGCGAAGCGCCGTCCTCCCACGGTGCCCATCGGTGGATTCCTGGGTGCTTTGCCTTCCGGTGAACTGGTTGGTCGCGAGCTGGAGTGGGGCCGCGTCGTGACCTCGCTGGAAATGGTGATGCAGGGGAACGGTCAGCTGGTCATGCTCTCCGGAGAGCCCGGCATCGGCAAGACGCGCGTCGCGCAGGAAGTTACGCTCATGGCCAGACAATGGGGTTTCCTGGTCGCGACCGGCCGCTGTTACGAACAAGAACGGACGGTGCCCTATTACCCGTTTCTCGAGGCTCTGGCGACTCTCTACGAAGCGTGTCCGCCCCACATCCGCGCGGAAACCCCGCGCCGGTGGCCGCAGCTGGGGCGACTGCTGCCTGAGCTCGTAGGTATTGCGCCTCCTGCTCCCTCGCCCGGGGACGACCAGGAGGACCGCCATCTCCTCTTCCGGGCCATCACGGGTTTCATCGAAGCGATCGCGGAAACGATGCCGGTCGCGTTCTTGTTGGACGATCTGCACTGGGCGGATGATTCCAGCCTGAAACTTCTTCTCTACCTGGCTCGATACACCCGCGGCAGCAGAGTTCTCTTGGTGGGAACCTATCGCGATGCCGAGATCTACCTCCATCATCCTCTGGAGACGGCATTGGTGGACATCAGCCGCGACCGGCTCATGGAGGAGATCGAGATTCGCCGCCTGCAGCCCGACGGAACCGCCGCGCTGGTAGCCGGGATGCTGGGCATCGGCGAGAATGTCGATGAGATCGCGGCGATGATCCACCGGCGGACGGACGGCAACGCGTTTTTCGCGCAAGAGATGGTGCGCGCGCTGCTCGAGAGCGGACATCTCTACGAGCGAGACGGCCGCTGGGAATACGAAGCACTGAGGGAAATGGAGATTCCCAAGAGCGTCCGCGCTCTGATCGGCCAGCGCCTGGCGCGCCTGAGTGACCAGGCTCAGGACATTTTGCGGGCCGCGAGCGTTCTCGGACAGAGGTTTACATTCGATGACCTGCTGGCGACCGGACAGGGCTGGTCGGAGGAGGGAATCGAGCAAGCACTGGAGCAAGCCGTTGATTTCGGCCTGGTGCGAGAAGTCGACGAGGGCTACGCCTTCAACCACTCGCTCACCCAGGCCGCGCTCTACGCCGATCTCTCTACCCGGCGGCGCAAGCAAACCCACCTCGCAGCCGGCGAAGCGCTCGAGCGGCTATCCGACGAAGCTCGGAATCAGCGGGCCGGCGAGCTAGCTCGGCACTTTCTGGAAGCAGACGACGCGGGCCGAGCACTCAAGTACACCGTCCTGGCAGGCGATCGGGCCGGGCAGATCTTCGCCCATCAGGAAGCGGTGGGCCACTACCGCACGGCCCTCGATCTGGCCCGCGAGCTTCACGACGCGGCGCTCGAGATGGATGTGATGGAGCGGCTGGCGGGCTCGCTGGCGCTCGAGGCGCGCTACGACGAAGCCCTGCAACTCTATGAAGACCTGGCGCAACGATTCGATGGAGCGGCCGACCTCGAGGCCCAGGCACGGGTCGCCGCGCACATCGGCGACATCCACTACTGGAATGACACGGCGGCCGAGGGAGTTGCCCGATTGCGTCCGGTTATCGAGAAGCTCGAGGCAAGCCAACGGCTCGATCTCAAAGGACGAAGGGCCGCGCTGTGGGCAGCCCAAGCACGCCTGTACGTGGACACCGGTCAGTATCGAGAACAGCTGGACGCGGCGGAACGGGCGGTGGAGCTCTCAAAGGATCTCGGCGACGACAGTCTCTTGCTGGGCTGCGAGTTGATTCGAAGCGACGCGCTCTGGCGTCTGGATCGACACGATGAAGCGCTGCGAACGATGGAGGAGCTCATACCGCGGGCGGAGGCGGCCCGCGATCTCTACAATCTGGCTCTCGCCCTGGGCTACATGGCGAGCTATCACGCCCGTCAGGGGGAGATGGACAAGGACCGCGCCTATCGAGCCCGTATGCTCGCAATCTCGGAGAAGCGCGGAGATCGTGGTCAGATCGTGCTGGCCGAGCTTTCGCTCAGCAGCAACTGGTTTACGGTGGGCGACTGGGCGGAGGCGGAGCAACACCTGGGGCGGGCCGAGGCGATGGTAGAGACTCTTGGAACAACCCGAGTCGCGATCTGGCCCCTCGCGGCGCGTGCCTGGCTGTCGTTTAGAAAGGGCAACTGCGAGCTGGCCACCCACTGCGCCCAGCAGGTACTCTCGCTCACGCCCGGGGTCGGAGATCTCTGGTGGACGCGGAATATGCGCAGAATCCTCGCTGAGTGCGACCTCGTGGAAGGGCACGATGACCAGGCATATGAAAGGCTACTGCCGATACTGGAGCAGCACGGGTGGAAGCGCGATGTGGGCTTTCTCGTGACGCTTGCCCGAGTTTTGGCGAAGCAAGGGAAACTCGACGAAGCGCGCGAACGATCGCACCTTGCGGTTGAACGAGCCATCGAGCAGGGAAGACAAGACGGTCTGGTCGAGGCGCTGGTCACCGAAGGCTCGGTAGCCATTCAGCAGGATAAGCTCCTGGAGGCGGAGACGCTCCTCTCCGATGCCCTCAATCACGCTCGGGG
>JBOGSL010000123.1:0-2554 GCA_050695395.1 Chloroflexota bacterium
CGCCTGAAAGCAAACCTCAGAAAATCCTACGGCTTTCGAACCTACAAAGCGATAAAAGTCATGTTGTATCATAAACTTGGCGCGCTGCCAGAGCCAGAACTCACCCACAGATTCTGCTGAGGAACCGGATTCTCGTAGGGCTTCAGCCACCCGAGGGAGTAGCTGAAGATCAACCCCGTTCGCGGCTGATCACTGCGATTGGCGCCGCCGCAATGGGTGACAGAGCCCAGGTATACCAGCGCGGAGCCACGCGGCATCACGCCGGTGACGGCCTGCGCGGGGTCGACGTCGCGAGAGAGGCGATTGAATTGACTGCGCGGCCAGAGAAGGGTGGCGCCATTCTCCGCGGTGAAATCCGAGAGGGCCCACATGACGTTGACCAGATACTCGATGCCGTTCTTCTGGTTGGGCCACATCTCCTCATCGCGGTGGGGCACCTGCTGCCGCTGGCCCGGGTGCAGGCGCACGGCCTGAGTCAGGTTGAGCTGGTACCAGTCGCAGTGCTGCCCCAGCACCTCGTCCATGATCGACAGCATGAGCGGATGCATGGCAAGGCCGTGGGAAGCCTGCGATTTGAGCAGCACGGAGCCGAGGCGGGTGGTCGCCCACCCGTAGAAGTCGCCCTGGCAATGCGGCGTGGCCGCGAACCAGGGCTCGAGCTCATGACAGATGCGATCGACCGTCTCTGCGCCGAGCAGGCGATCGAACGCCACGTAGCCCTGCGAGCGTAGGAGGTCGAGAGCCGTGGTGGAATTGCAGATCCGGGCCTGGAGTGTCATGACGCGCTCGCGTGCTCCGGCAGGCCGATCGTCGGACCCACCGAAGCGCTTTCGGCGGTGCGGTCCGTTCCATCGAAAATCCGAATGACGGAGCCTGGAATGCCGTGCCGACTGCACACATTGCTCAGGCCGTCCGGCGTGATCGCCGCGGCGACAGCCGTGACCTCGTCATTTCCGTCGCTCAGGGTCGGCCCCACCGCTCTGGCGTCCCAGCCACATTCCAGAGCGAGGGGGAGGAGAGCCCGATTGGCGGCGAAGATCACCTGATCGACGCCCTGCGCGAGCCCCAGCTCCATGACGCCGCAGACGACCTCACTGAGGAAACCCAGCCGTTTGCTCCGGCCGCAGATCCCCGGGACCGTGCAGTAACGGGATATCTCCCAGGCCCTGGGGCCTGAGGGCAGGGCGGCCCGATACGCGGCCGAATAGAGGTCCTGCATCAAATGCGGACCGGTCGTCGTGAGCAGGCGGGCGGACGCCAGCAGTGGGGCGTGAGGCTCCTCCTTGGCCAGCAGGTACACGGTTTCTTCCAGAAGGTCGTAGCGGTCGATCTCCTGATCGGCGATCACCGGCACCTTCCAGCCCGCGCGGTCGACGAACACGGCCTTGCGCTGGCGATGCATGGTCAAGAGATCCGCCGCGAAGTGCCTTCGATTTGCGGCATCGACGACGAAGATCATGGGTTCCTCCACCGTTCCAAATCCCAGGGGACAAAAAATGCCGCAAAAACCCACGCGATCCAACTAGCTGAATAGAGGAGGGCGCCCCCGCCGGGTGCGGTGCGCACCGGCACGGATTTTGCCGAAGGCGCCAGGAATCAGAGCAGGTCGGCGGGTGGAGAGCTGTCCGATTGCACGGGATCGGCGTCCCCTCTTCGGGCCAGTTCCCCGAACGTGAGTTGACCGATCATCAAGGCCTGCGCGACGGCTTGCGGACGCGTCGTGACGCCCAAGCGGCGTTTCAGCTGCTCGACGTGGAAATGCGCCGTGGATTCACCCATGCCCAGTAGGCGCCCTATGACCCAATCTCCCTTGCCCTGCGCCACGAGCACCAGGCACTGACGCTCCCGCGGCGTCAGCTCTATGTGCGCGGGAGTGAGCCATGGCGCGAAAGCGCGCGAGACGAAGAAGTAGAAATACTTCGCCAGTACTTCGATGGCAACGTAGCTTCCGGTATCGATGCGGTCCCCATCCGGAACCACTGAGCACGAGGCCCGCAAGTTGCCCGGCAGCCACGACAGATGCAGCGGTACCGTGTATCCGTGGGTGAGGCCGTAGCCGGCCGCATCGGCCAGGATGAGCTTCTGCGGCTCCGTGAGCGAGCCGGATCGAAAGGCGTCATCCCAGAAGAACGGGCGCGGGCTCGACTTGGCGCGCTGCAGCACGGGGTCGATCTCGTACAGCTTCGCTTCACTGAACGTGCGCACCCAGCCTCGCGGGTAGTTGTGCAGGATGACGGCTTCCCGTGGAGGGTGGAACGGGTCGACCTGCGAGCAGCAGGCGAAGTGGCGAAAACCCAGTGCCTCGACCGCCTTGAGAAATTCCGCGGCCAGCCGGTGGGGTGGCGGCGAGTCCATCTCGGCGCAGTCCAGGAATCCTTGAATCACATCGAACTGGTTCATGTCCGCATTCCTCCGCCGGCGCTTTCCACGCCGGGTACTGACAACCGCCTACGATGCTCATGTTGGCGGTAACAGTGAGAAACACCGTTTTGCCAGTTTTGTCAACCCGCCCGACGAATCCCAGGGCGCCCGGGTCGGAGGAAGCCCGTCGTTT
>JBOGSL010000124.1:0-3317 GCA_050695395.1 Chloroflexota bacterium
CAGCATCACGGAGTGGCTGTAGATCAGGGACAAATCGCCGTAGTACCGGGGCGTGCCGGGCTTTCTCGTCTCGGCCGTCAACAGGCCCGTTGACCGCGCTTCGGTAATCCCAAAGCGCCCGAAGTGCGCGGGCGGCCAATGGGTTCTGCTCGATCTGCAGGAAGGCGCGCAGCCGCTTTCACTTGGACCCGCCCTGCTGGAGATGTTCTTGGCTGTCGATATCGACCTGCCGCTCCCGGCGAAAGAATACCGAAAATGTCCGGTCGCTGAAATCAAGAACGTAGCCCGGCCCCCTCCGGGAAGCGAACACGTCATCCAGTAGGCGAATATCGGCGGCGCTAATTCTAGCCCTGCTCCCGCTCCAATATCCGGGAGGGTTCACCGCTCACGGTCGTCCCCGTCGCGGTCGCGGCGGACCATGCGGAATCGCCGATCCCTGTGCAGCTCCGAAATTCGCTCTCTCAGTTGCAACATGAGTTGCCTCGGCAGGCCGCCGTAGGCGAACTCACCGGGCTTGCCGGGTACCGGGCGCAGATCCGGCCCCGGCCATAGAAAGCGGTTCAGCTCCGTAGCGACGATCCATGATCGTGCATTGTCGAGCCCCAGGCGACGCTTCGTGGCGGCCGGCAGCTCGATGGCGTCCTCTGCATGGCGCGGCGGCGTGTGCGTGATGGGCGCGACCGTGACGATGCGCTCGCCCTCTTCCTGCCTGACGGCAAGAACGACAACGCAGGGCCGGTCCTTGACCCCTTGCTCGCGGCCCTGATCCTGCTGATCGCGCCATAAGTAGGCGTAGCTGATGACCAGGCCGGCAACAGGGTCGGGGAGGGGCACGCACTCAGGATTCTAGTTCATGGTCGAAGGCCGAAGTTTCTGCGGGGATTTCAGCGGTGCGGATCGCCTCTACGTCTTGGTCGCTCAACTCCGAGACGTGCAGGACTTCCCGGTCGCGCTTCTTCAGCCGGCGATATTCGTCGGCGGAGAGCAGCACGAGACTGTCGCGGCCGTGATTGGTGATGGTGACGGCTTCACGGATGGCCGTTTCCCGGTAGCGGCCGAAGTTCCTCTGAAACTCGGCCGATGTGACGCTGACGTGGGGCATGGCGGCACCTCCTGATCTAAGGTTACCAGGAAAATGCGGATTATTCAAGTTACACGTGAGACGGCCTCTCGTTTGCCCGCTGCATGTCCGGCATGGTGCAGCCTTTCCATCGTGGTGAGTCGGTCAGAGACTCCCTCGCCAAACCCCTTTCTTCCCCTTGGAAAAGGGCAGCGAATGCTTCCCTGCCTGACTGGCGAAGTCCGGGGGTAGCAGAGGGACATTTGATCCGGCGGGGCCGGGCAAACCGGGCAGCAGCTGGCGATGCCGCGGCTACACATTGCGCGAAAGGCGGATTTTTGGCTCCAATCCGACAGGACACTACAGGCAATCCCGCGGGTCGTGCCCGCAGTACGCGCGTGTGTCCGGATAAAGCCCGCGGGGAAGCGGGTACGCCCGGCGCAACCGGTAGAGCTCCTGTTCCCACGCGGAGTTGAGGACAGCTCCGGTCACGGGTATTCCCGCCGGCTGGAAGATGCCCTTGAACGAGATCACGCCGATCAGCGCGGGCCGGCCATTGTGCACGGCGAAAACCGGCCCGCCGGATGCGCCGAACGAGAGCGTGCAATTGGTCACGAGGACATCCTTCGTCACCGTCAGCGGATGGCAACCCCAGTCGACGCTGATGAACTCGCCCTTGTCGATGTCGCTCGAATATCCCGCCGCCACGATGGCGCCGTTGAGACGCGGGAACGTTCGATCATCGATCGTGGTTCCCTGGCCTTCCGGTCCGGCGATCCGCACCGGCTGCTGTGCGTCCAGCGGATCGCGAGGCTGCGAATTCAGCACCAGGAAAGCCCAGTCGTCTGAGGGCTGCTTGGCCCACGATCGGCCATGGGCGGTCGCAATCGCCACCACCGGGATCGAGGGCCGTTTCCCGGTCACGATCGGTAATTCGGAGCTCGGCCAAAAGAAGGCATCCCCCGAAAGCGGCCTTCCGGCGTCATCGGTGACGCAATGCGCGGCGGTGAGGACGAGGCGGTAGCCGACCACGGTCCCGGTGCAGAACCGGGGCCCTGGCGCCGATACCCGGCCGATCGCCCCGAAGATCTCGAATCCTCCGAAGGTCACGAACCGCACGCCGTCGTTCCCCGCCGGTCCCACCAGCATCGAGCCGGTTTTCCGCGAGCGGATGTCGGCAGCGAGTCCGGACACCCAGTTGAGAGCGCGCTTCGACCCGGCCACATCATGCTCCGCCAGGGAATTGTGCGCGGTAATGCCAGTGGCGAGACCGGTAATGGCGGCATCGTAATATGTCCTGGCAGCCCCAGGATCATCCTGCATGGCGAGCGTGTAGCCGACCCGGGACAACATCACGGAGTGGCTGTAGATCAGGGACAGATCGCCGTAGTACCGGGGCGTGCCGGGCTGGATGGCGGCGATGGCCGAGAGCAGTTCCGCTCTGGCCTCGGGCCATTCGCCGTGGTCGAGATATCTGGCCGCCTTCCGGTCGGAAGGGGCCATCGCGCTGTGCAGCGCGGCGTCGTGGTCCGTCGTGCAGGAGGAGAGCGCGAGTACTGCGAGTGCCGCCAGGGCAAACGTCATGTGCCGCATCGGGAACCGCAATCCCATGGCCGCTCCTGTCGCCGGCGCGGGAGCGTTTTCAGACTGCCTGAAAACGCCCTGCCTCGTTTCCTCGATCGGATGCACGGCACTCCCCATTGTCCCCTGGGATCGCTTGGCGATTCCAGTCAGGCGCGATCCGCTCTACTCGCCGCGACGTACCGCGCCGACCCGCATCGGCCCGAACAGGAAAGCGAGCGGGATGATGGCGAAGGAAATGATCGCACAGTCGATGAAGATATTGCGGTAGGCGAGGAACGCGGCCTGGGTGTTGAGAGTCTGATAGAGCCAGCCCATCGCCTCGTGCGGGAGTGCCCCCGCGGCGTGTCCGAGCCCGGCCAGCGCGGCGGAGACCTGGGCGAGGGTCGAGCGATAGGCTTCGTTCGCGGGATTGAGGTGTGGAGCGAGGGTTGCCATGTTGGCCTGCGTGCCGGACGTGATCATGGCCGTGGCAACTGATATTGCCGCCGAGCCCGCGATGTTGCGGATCAGGACATAAAGTGCCGAAGCGTCATTGTTCAGCTCGCGCGGCACCGAGATGTAGGCGCTGGTGCTGATCGGGACGAACAGGAAGGCGAGGCCCGCGCTTTGGGCCAGCCGCATCAGGATCAGCGTCCGGAAATCGAGTTCGGGCGAGACCTTGCTCGTATAGATG
>JBOGSL010000125.1:0-2178 GCA_050695395.1 Chloroflexota bacterium
ATCGCGCGACCAGGCGACGAGCGCATCGCCGCCGCCGCCGGGCGCCACATCGGCGAGCGACAGCGTGACCGCGCGGCCGTCGCTGGATGTCACGGTGACGCTGTGGCGCGCGAACTCGGCCGGCGGCACCGCGACGCCGCCCGATTGGTCGAGCAGCGTCCACAGCGACACGCCGAGCCAGGTGGCGCGCGCCTGACCGGACGCGGCGCTTTCATCGCGCGTCGTCCATGGCAGGGTTTGCAGCTCGGCGAAGGTGAACTGACGCGGTGAATTCACGACGCCGGAGATCGAGAGTGCGGGTTCGGTCTGCGCCACCGCCGGTGCGGCCAGCGCTAGCGCTAGTGCCGTCCACAAAATTCCGCGCCGGATTGCGACCATTTCCCTCTGCTCGGGAGGCTACGCCCGCCGCCGGGCGGCGCGCGCGATGAACTCCTCGGCCTCACGATCGCTTTTGAAGCTCGGGATTTTCTTTTTCATCGGATTCAATCGGCGAGGCCCATGACGAAGGCCAGCGCAATGTCGAGGCGTTGGACGTCTTCCGCACTCAGCCGACCGATTGCGCGGCCGAGCCGATCGCGACGAACCGTGACGGGTTTGTCGGCCATCACCTGCGAACGCACACGCAAGCCGTTCGCCGCGCTCGGCTCGATGATGACGCGATAGTCCACGGCATGCTCGGCGATCTCGGATGTCATCTGGCAGATCACGACCGACGCACCGTCGGCCGGCATCACATCGCTTTGAACGATGACGGCTGGGCGAGGCTTGCCATAGTCGCCTGGGGCGGCGACCGTTACGACATCACCCCGCATCGAAGACCGAAACCGCCTCGATCCAGCGCATCGCGTCTTCCTCGTCCCTGGGATCGAGCTTGGCAACCGAGGCGGCCACCCGGCGGCGTACGGCCCGGGCGTGCGGATCGGGCACGACCAGGCGCAATTCGCGCAAGCCGCGCGCGCGGCGCCGCGCCCGCATGATCTTCATTCGTTCGGCCGCCGTCATGGCGATTCTCCATCAGCCGTAACGCGTGACAGTGTAACGCGTTACGAAGCGCGAGGCAAGCATGAGCGACCAGCCCTCATCCTGCCCTCTCCCCAAGGGGGAAGAAGGCTAAGGTGGAATTTCACCACAGAGACACGGAGGACTTTATTGCCCGTCGTCGCGAGGCGCACGAGCGCCGAAGCGATCCAGGGTCTGGATTGCTTCGCGCCATTCGGCGCTCGCAATGACGGACAGAGAAATGCCAGGATAGACGGCACGGAGGCGGATAATGTTCGCAAAGACCACAGCGATTGTCGTGCTGCTCCTGTTGTTGGTGCCGGCAAGCGCGGCACGAGCGGATGCCAATGACGATTACAATCGCTGTGCCGCCCTGTCCGATCACCAGGCGTCGTTCGCCTGCATCGAGAAACTTGCGGAAAGCGGCAACGCCACAGCGCAGCTTGCGCTGGGCGGGTTTTACGCCGGCGGCTACGGCGTGCCGCAAGACCCGCAGCAGGCGGCTGTCTGGTATCAAAAGTCCGCCGAGCAAGGAAATGCGGTCGCGATGAGCAGGATCGGCGACGCCTATCTCACGGGAACCGGCGTCACACAGGATTATGGCAAAGCGGCTTCCTGGTTTGCCAGAGCCGCCAGCGCAGGCGACCCATGGTCGCTGGAGATGCTCGGATCGCTCTATGAAGAGGGCGAAGGCGTCGAGCAGGACGATATCAAGGCGTATCAGTGGTACGACATCGCCGCCGTCAACGGCGATTCTCATGCCGCCGAACTACGCGACGCACTCGCGCAAAAAATGACCGCCGAACAGATCGCCGAGGCGAAAAACCGTTCGAGCGAATGGCTCGCGCAATCGGCAAAGCAGGCGACGGCCGAAGGCAGGGCCGCGGTCTCCAAGGTCGTCGCCGATTGCGTAACGGTTGTGCGCGGCACAAACACGTCGCCGTTCTATACGAACTTCAATGCGGTCTATAGGCCCGCAACCGGACTGATTGAATACAACGGCGTCCAAGAGCAAGGCCCCATCGTTACATTCAAACAATGCATGGCGGCGAAGGGATACAGTATCGCCGGGGTGAGAGCGCAATAGCTGTCCTTCGTGCCGCCGTGGTGCGAATGGCGACCGCCCTCACCCTTCCGGCGCGGTTCTGGTCCCCTCACCCTGCCCTCTCCCCCTAAAGG
>JBOGSL010000126.1:0-9677 GCA_050695395.1 Chloroflexota bacterium
CTCCTGTCGCTTCCTCCCAGAAGTTCGCGACCTGGGAGAGATCGTGGCTGTCAACGCAGACGCACTGCACGCGAACGCTGATCATCGTATCCCAGCCGATTCACGCCCGATCGCCTGCGGCCAGGAGGGGGGTGCGCCGGCCTCCACCCGCGGGCGCACCCCAATCGCCAGCTAGTCCGCTATGCCCTCGATCCATTCCAAGGGCAGCTTTTCCTCCACTTCATCGCTCTCCCCGGCCACGCGACCGACATTTCCCGGAATGGTGAACAGAGCGAACAGCCCGGCAGCGGCGGCAAACGCAGCGCCGATCACGAAGGCTCGATGGAAGCCGGCGACCAGTGCGAACGATGCTCCCACACCGGGATCAATGTGCACCACGCCCGCGGTGAGGGTCGCCGCGATCGTGGACAGCAATGCAAGTCCCACCGCTCCCCCAACCTGTTGCGTCGTATTCAAAAGTGCCGAGGCCAGGCCGGCGTCCTGCTGGCTCGCTCCCGAGACCGCGGCATTGGTCATCGGCAGGAACACCATGCCGGCCCCCAGCGCGGTGACGATGAAGGCGGGCAGCACGTCGGTTACGTAGCTGCCATCCACGGGCAGCCGAACCATCATGAGCAGCCCGGCGGCCATGACCAACAGTCCGGCGCCCAACAGCCACTTCGCACCAATGCGGCTGACCAAAACAGCTCCCACGGTGGAAGCCAGCATGATGCCCGCGGTGAACGGCAGGTAGGCAAAGCCGGCCTGCATCGGGCTGAAATGCAACACGTTCTGCATGTACAGCGTCAGGAAGAAGAACACCGAGAACAGCGAGAGGCCCACCAGCAGCGAAACCACATTCGCCCCGGCGAGGGCGCGCGACCGAAAGATGCGCAGCGGCACCAGCGGTTGTTCGGCGAACCGCGACTCGACGATCACGAACAGGGCGAGCAGCGCTCCGGCAATCACCAGATCGCCAATCGTGCGTGGGGAGCCCCAACCGTAGCGATCGGTGTTGACCAAGCCGTAGACCAGCAACACCAGACCGGCTGTGGCCGACAGAGCCCCGAGCAGGTCGAACGAGTGAGAGCGCTCGTCCCGGCTCTCGCCCAGCAGGCGCGGGGTGAGCAAAGCGGTCAGAATGCCGATCGGCACGTTGACGAAGAAGACCCAGCGCCAACCGGGACCCTGCGCCAGCATGCCACCCAGGATCACGCCGAGGGCGATGCCGCCCCCGGCCACGGCTCCCCACACCCCCAGCGCGCGGTTCCGCTCCCGACCTTCCGGGAAGGTCACGGTGAGGATGGACAGCGCGGCCGGCGAGATGATCGCGCCGCCCAGCCCCTGGACCGCCCGAGCCACGATCAGCATGCTCGAGGATTGTGCCAGACCGCTCACCAGCGATGCGGCGGTGAACAGTAGGAGACCGCCGATCAGCACCGAACGTCTGCCCAAAATATCCGCCATGCGGCCGCCGAGTAAGAGAAAGCCCGCAAACACCAGCGTATAGGCGTTGACGATCCACTGCAGATCGACCTCCGAGAAGCCAAGCGCAACCTTAATTGAAGGAAGGGCGACATTGACGATGGAAATATCGATGATCACCATCAGCTGCGCCAGGCACACCAGGATAAGCGCCGCTGTTCGGTTCGGCGCGGCTTGCGTCGGTTCGGGAATACTGAGCTGTCTTTCAGCTAGAGCCATCGGTTACCTCCTCGGGAACTACCCGTGCTCTCACCGTACGTTGCCCCGGACAGCCTCCACATCGGCCGAAGAGGCTGTCTGGCCCCCGACAAATGGCCGAGGCAGATGCCGGCAGCGGGCCGTACAATCGGCTGGTGAAGAGCACTTTGGAAGCCGAGACTTCGTCGCTGGTCAGCGACGCCTGCCCGTCGGCAACAAGTCCCTTACAGCGCGAAGGGCGACGACGAGAACGCGACGAACAATACCGAAGCGTTTTTGAAGCAACCAGCGACGGCATCATCATCAGCGACCTAGATGGCTTTGTGGTAGAAGCGAACCCCGCCGCCTGCGCCATGCACGGCTATAATCGCGACCACTTCCAGGGCCTGCACCGCACCGCCTACGTCCACCCGGACTTCCACGACAGACTTGACGCATATGTGGAGACGATCCAACGAGACGGGGAAATGCGGGTGCGCGGCGTCAACCTGCGCCGTGACGGCAGCAGTTTTCCGGTCGAGGTACACGGCACGACGTTCTCATACCGCGGGAAGCCGCGCATCCTGGCTCTGCTGCGAGATGTAACCGAGGAGTGCCTGGCACAGGATCTCCTCGAGAAGCGCGTCCGGGAACGAACGCGCGAGCTTGCCACTCTGCTGGAGGTATCCCGCCAGATCGCCTCGACTCTTCAGATCGGGAAGCTTTGCGAGATCGTCCTCGATCGCATCAGCCGAGTCATCGAGTACCGCGGCGCGAGCCTCCTCAAGCTCGATGGGGATGACCTTGTGGTCATCGAGTACTCGGGGCCCCGGCCGCGTGAGCAGGTCGTGGGACTGCGCTTTTCTTTGCACCAGATCGGGTCTATCTGGCAGGAAGCGAAGGACGGGCGTCCGGTGATCATCGATGATGTGGGCCGCGACGACCCGCTGGCTCGTGCCTTCAGCGGCGCCGTGGCCGGATCAGGCGATTGGAGCTACATCCGTTCCTGGATGGCGGTGCCGCTGGTCATACAAGGCAAAACGTTCGGCCTTCTGGGAGTGTCCAACGATCGGCCAAACTTTTACTCCGAGCAGCAAGCGCATCTAGCATCGGCGCTGGTCGGCCAGGTTGCTGTTGCCATGGAGAATGCCAAGCTCTACCGACAGGCGCAGGAAGCGGCTGCTCTGGAAGAGCGGGCCCGGCTGGCGCGCGAGCTGCACGACTCGGTAACGCAGACGCTCTTCTCTATGACTATGCACGCCGAAGCCGCCCAACTGGCGCTTGATGCCCAAGCCGGTGACAAGCTCTCTCGCAATCTCGGGCAATTAACGGAGCTTGCCAATGGGGCCCTGGCCGAGATGCGAGCGCTCATCTTCGAGCTGCGGCCCGGCGCCCTCCAGGAAGAAGGACTGGTTGCCGCGTTGCGAAAGCACAGCGCGGCGGTGAGTGCGCGCGAGCGGCTTCGCATCGAGGTGCACGGTCCGGACGATCGGCTGGTCGTCGACCCCTCGACGGAGGAGCACCTGTACTTCTGCGCCCAGGAGGCACTCCACAACGTGGTGAAGCACGCACATGCTCGTGGGGTGGTGGTAAGGCTGGCGGACGGCGACGGCGGCATGCTGACGTTGGAAATCGAGGATGATGGAGTGGGGTTCGACCCGTCCCAGGTTCCGGCCGGACATCTGGGCGTACGATCCATCGGCGACCGCGTCGATCAGATCGGCGGATCGCTCGAGATACTCAGCTTTCCAGGGGCAGGAACGACGATACGGATCCGCTCGCCTCGCGATACTCGGGTGGAAGACGCGGAGGTTCGACGTGATTGATATCGGGGCGATCCGCGTGCTGCTGGTGGATGACCATGCCGTTGTCCGGCGGGGGGTACAAGCGTACCTCGAGATGATCGACGATATCGAGGCGGTTGGCGAGGCGGAGACCGGGCTGCAGGCAATCGGCGTTATCGAGCAATTAGAAGCTGCGGAAGAACTCCCTGACGTCGTTCTCATGGATCTCCTCATGCCGGAGATGGATGGCATCGCTGCCACGGCCACGATAAAGCAGCGATGGCCGCAGATCGAGGTGGTGGCGCTAACCAGCTTTATTGAAGAGGAGAAGGTCCACGGAGCTATGCAGGCGGGCGCCACCGGCTATCTGCTGAAAGACGCGGCGGCAAGCGAAGTTGCCGCCGCTATCCGGGCTGCCCATGGCGGTGTCATGCACCTGGACCCGACAGTGGCCAAGCGGCTGGCCGAGTCGCTCTATGCCCCGAAGCGGGAGGAGCCGGTCGAGCCGCTCACGGAGCGAGAGCTCGAGGTGCTCGGGCTAGTCGCAGAGGGCCGGGCAAACAAAGAGATCGCCCGGCAGCTTGGCATCGGCGATCGTACCGTTCGTACTCACGTCAGCAGCATCCTCGGCAAACTCGGCCTCGTCTCCCGAACTCAGGCGGCCCTGTACGCCGTCCGCGAGGGATTGGTGCCTGCGCCCGGCGAGCCATGGCCGCCGACACTACCCTCTGCCGGCACGCTCGAGCAGTAGCCGGCGTTCTCGCTCGTTCTTGCTGAGCCTTGCGGCTCGGGCGAATTCAGCTCGAGCCTCCTCCTGCCGTCCCAGCTTGGCAAGGAGGTCCGCGCGCACCGCCGGAAGCAGGTGGTTCGTCTCGAGCTGCGGGTCAGCGCCCAATCGATCCACAATCTCGAGAGCCGCCTCTGGGCCAATGGCCATGCCCACGGCGACAGCTCGGTTCAGGTCCACGATCGGAGACGGTGCTATTTCCGCGAGCGCGTCGTAGAGCGCCACGATGCGCTGCCAATCCGTTTCGTCAGGTACTGGAGCCGCCGCGTGGCACGAGGCAATCGCCGCCTGCAAGGCGTACGGGCCAAGCGGAGCACCCAAAGCCGCGGCCTTGCGAAGAGCCGCCAATCCCCTCCTGATGAGAAGCTGGTCCCAGCGCGCACGATCCTGATCCAGCAACAGAATCGGCTCCCCGTGTGGCCCTATCCGCGACCGTAGCCTCGACGCCTGGAATTCCATCAGCGCCACCAGTCCGTGAACTTCTGGATCGAGCGGGACCAGCTCGGCCAGGATCCGGCCCAGGCGCAGCGCGTCCTCACACAGCGACGGCCGAATCCAATCCTCGCCCGACGTCGCGCCGTAACCTTCATTGAAGATAAGGTAGATCACCTCGAGCACAGATGCCAGCCTGGCCGATCGTTCAGCTTCCCCGGGCGCTTCAAAAGGTACGTGCGCCTCGGCAAGCGTGCGTTTGGCGCGGACGATGCGCTGGTAGATGGTGGGCACCGGAACGAGGAAGGCCCGGGCGATCTCATCGGTCGTCAGCCCGCCAAGCAGGCGAAGGGTGAGCGCGACGCGTGCCTCACGTGATAGCACCGGGTGGCAGGAGATAAAGATGAGCCGGAGGAGATCATCGCCGATGTCATCATCCATCGCATCAGGGTCCGGTTCGCCGAGGGCCGATTGCGCCTCGAAGCTACGTCCCAGCTCGTTGATCTTCTGATGAAACCGTTCGTCCCGGCGCCATCGATCTATTGCCCGACGCTTTGCGGTGGTCACGAGCCACGCCCCCGGCTTTTCCGGCACGCCTGCGCTGGGCCACTGCTCCAGCGCCGCCACCAGGGCATCCTGGGCGAGATCCTCGGCGAGGCCGACGTCGCGCACTAGCCCCGCCAACGTGGCGATGAGGCGGGCGGCCTCGATCCGCCACACCGCCTCAATCGCCAAGCGGGCATCCGTCATGTGCGCTGCGCTTCCAGGTCAGCGGGCAGCTGCTTCGTTCGGCGCATCGGCGAAGTCCTCGGCTTCGGAGATCCTGCGAATGTCGACCCCTTCGCCCCCCTGGAAGGGGATGCGCTTGGCCCACTCGATCGCTTCGTCTTGCGATCGAAGCTGCCAGATCCAGAATCCGGCCACCAATTCTTTCGCCTCGGCAAAAGGACCGTCGGTTACCGATCGCTGACTTCCCGAATACGTGATGCGGACCCCCTCTGAACTGGGCCGCAGGCCGGCGGCGTCGAGCAGTACCCCGGCCTTTACCAGCTGGTCATTGAATTTTCCCATCTCCTCGAAGAGCTCGGGGGGTGGCACGGCCCCGGACTCGGCTTCTTCGTTACTCTTCACCATCACCAAGAATCGCATTGCTGTCCTCCTTATATTTGAGAAGATACCTGCGACTCGCGCCGCCGGGATGTTCTCTATATACACGTCGAACAAATCACTCCGAATTCGACAGTGGCAGCCCCTAACCCAAATTTTGCCCTGCGCGTCTGTGTCGTATTCCGCGGGCGCGTCGTAGGGCGCGACCACGAAGCAGTGCCGGGGCGCCCTCGCACCCGCCCTATGAGGCGCATCCATGCGACCCGGTATGGAAGGACACGCGGCGCGAGGACAGGGCGGCGCAGTGCGGTGCGTCGGGCAGCATTTTAGAGAGGTGCTGGATCGGGCCGGCATACCGATCGTGCGGCCGGTTGGAGGTCACACCACGCAAGTAGCCTCATCGCTGTCACCCGATCCAATCACGCAGACTGCTATAACTCGGCCTCACTCCCAGCGGAAGCGCCGGCCGGCGACGAGAAGAGCTCCGACGCCCCAGGCCAGGACGATAGGCAGATCCATGCCGGTGCTGCCGAGCCCATGGCCGTAGGTCCAGATCTGCCGCAGGGCGTCGACGAGCCTCGCCGAGGGAAGGAACTCGGCGATGCGATGGAGCCCGGGCGGGAACTGGCTGAGCGGGATAAAGACCCCGCCCAGAAAGGAAAGCGCGAGGTACACCAGGCTTCCCACGGCGACGGCGCTGTCGGCCTTCATGATGCCGCCCATGCTGATTCCCATGGCGGCGAAGGAGAGAATTCCGACTGCCAGTACCAGAATCGCCGCCAGCTGATTGCCCAGCAACTGCGCGTGGTAGACCAGGATACCGACCACCACCAATACGAGAATGACTCCAACCAGTAGAACGGAAGCGGCCAGCACCTTGCCCATCACGATCATCCAGCGGCGCAGCGGCGTTCCCTGTAGCCGTTTGAGAATGCCGTACTGTCGCTCGCCGGCCAGGTTCGCGGCGACATTGCTGAGGGCCACGGCAAGGATGGCGAAGACCGCATAGCCGGGCACAATGTAATCGATATAGACATGGCCGCCGGACTTCTGGTTCCCGTAGAGGGCGCCGAAGAACACCAGAAACATAACCGGAAGAGCCAGGGAAAAGATGAAGCGATCGCGCCGTCGCAGCCAGAGCTTGGTCTCGACGGCTGTCTGTAGCCAGAGAGCGCGCATCACTCGCGCACCTCCTCGCCGGTAAGCCGCAGGAAGATATCCTCGAGCGACGCGCCCGCAACCCGAAGATTCTCGATCGGAATATCGTGATCGTCGCGATAGCGAGCCAGAGCCGCGCTGAAGCTCAACGCATCGGAGGTGGTGACGCTGTAGACGCCCGCACGCTCTTCCTGGATGCTGGAGGCGTCGGGTAGCTCGGCCAGATCGGTCAGGCGGGGCGGAGCATTGAAGGTCACCACCTCACTTCCCGAGCCCGCGGTGAGCTGCTCCGGCGTGCCCATCACCAAGAGTTTGCCGTGATCCATGATGGCTACCGTGTCCGCGAGCCGTTGCGCCTCCTCCATGTAGTGGGTGGTAAGAAGGACCGTCACGCCGGAATTGCGCATGTCCTTGATGATGTCCCAGGTCTGGAGACGCATCTGCGGGTCCATGGAGCCCGTGGGCTCGTCGAGAAAGACCACCTCCGGATTGCCCACCAGAGCCAGCGCCAGCGAGAGGCGCTGCTTCTGGCCACCGGAGAGATTCTTATAGAAGCTGTTGCGATGCGACTGGAGGCCGACCAGCTCAATCATCTCGTCGAACGAGCGCGGATGCTGGTAGTAGCTGGCGAAAAGACGGACTACTTCGCCCACCTTGACCAGCTCGTACATCGCCGTCTGCTGGAGCATCAGCCCGATGTGCTCCTTCATGGCGGTCCCCTGGGTTCGGGGATTGAAGCCAAGCACTCGCACCTCGCCGGAGGTGGCATCGCGGTAGCCCTCGAGTATCTCCACGGTCGTGGTTTTGCCGGCCCCATTGGGTCCGAGCAGGGCGAAGATCTCGCCGGAACGCACCGAAAATGAGAGATCGTCCACGGCGCGCAAGGAGCCGTAGGTTTTGACCAGATTGGACACGCGAATGGTGTCTCCGGTGTCGGAGACGCCGGGCTCGCGTGGCGTGGCCTGCGTTTCGATCATGGCGAAGCCCTCTGCGGAGTTCTGAGAATTGTACAGGACGAGGTTGACGGACACAGAGACCAGGCGCCGTCGACCCCGGCGCGTAGCTCGTCGCCCTTTCCCCCGGCTACATTTTCAACCTCGGATCTCCGCCAAATCCTGGTAGATTTGGCCATGACTGAACAAGCGCCTCTCCAAGCGGATGACCTGTACCAACTGGAGTTTGTCTCGGACCCACAAATCTCGCCTGACGGGCAACGTGTAGCCTATGTGCTCACCCGCATAGACCGAGAGAAAAATGAGTACCTGAGCAACGTGTATGTCGACTGCGACGGTCGGACGCAGCAGTTCACGTCCGGAGGAAAGGACGCAAGTCCTCGCTGGTCGCCTGACGGAGGACAGATGGCTTTCCTCTCGCGACGCGGGGACAAGGCACAGATCTACCTCATCCCCTCGGACGGGGGCGAGAGCGTGCCTCTCACCGAGCTGGAGCTTGGGGCCGGCGAACCGGTCTGGTCACCGGACAGTCGCCGGATTGCGTTCAGCGCGGCGGTGGCTTTGGTGCCCGCGCCGAAGGACGACAAGAAGGATGATAAGCCGGCACCGACACGCGTGATGGACCGCGCGAGCTTCAAGTTCGATGGCAGAGGCTATATCGGAGACCGGCGCAACCACCTGTTCGTCATGGACGTGGCGTCCAAGGAAGTGAAGCAAATCGGCGAGGGGGACGTCGTTGAGGGCAAGCCATGCTGGTCTCCCGATGGCGAGCAGCTGGCTTTTGCCTCTAATCGTTCGCCTAACTGGGACGTGAGTCTCGAGAGTTTCATCTACGTTATGTCGACTGCCGGGGGAGAACCGCGCCCGGTCACGCGGGAGGGCGCTTTTGAAGCTCCGTGCTTCAGCCCGGATGGGAGCCGCGTGGCGATGGTTGGTTACCGTGATCCGGACGATGTGTTCGCTCCGCCCAGGCTCTTTAGCGTTGCCCTCGATGGTTCGGACTTAAGGGACGAGCAGGGTGACTGGGACGGCGAGCTGGGCAACGCTGTGATCAGCGACATGTCCGCCGCCGAGCACGGCGTCGCGCTTTTCTGGCGCGCCGACGGAATCTACTTTCTGGGGACGGAACGCGGGTCGGCCAACGTGTACCGGGCCGTGGGGGGAACGGTGACGGCCGTCAGCGAGGGGAAACACACCATCACGGACTTCTCTCTCTCGGAGGACGGGACGATGGCCTTCGGCTGCGGCGATGCTACTCACCCGACCGAGATCTTCCTGCGCCGGGACGGCAAAACCGAGCAGCTCACCCATCTGAATGCGTTTCTAGCGGAACGCCGGATAGCGACGCCGGAGCACGTAACGTTCACCGGAGTGGACGGCCAGCCGAGTGAGGGTTGGTTGCTACGGCCTCCGGGCGAAGGCAGCCATCCTCTCATCGTCTACATTCACGGCGGTCCGGCCGCCGCCCACGGCGAGGCATTCTTCTTCGAGTATCAACTGCTGGCCGGCGCGGGCTTCGGAGTGTTCTTCCCGAATATCCACGGATCGGCCAGCTACGGTCGCGACTATCAGACCAGCATCAACGGCCGCTTTGGCACCGTTGACTATGAGGATGTGCTTGCCGGGACCGAGGCCGCGCGGTCGCGTGATTGGGTTGACGAAGACCGCATCGGCATCGCGGGCGGCAGCTACGGCGGCTATATGTCGAGCTGGACGCTGGGGCACAGCGATATCTTCAAGGCGGGACTTGTGGAGCGATGCTTATCCAACATCGTGAGCTTTTACGGGACCTCGGACACCGGCTGGGCGTGGAAC
>JBOGSL010000127.1:0-1901 GCA_050695395.1 Chloroflexota bacterium
CCACGGTATCAGCCCTACATCGGGGCCTGATTGAAACACATGTTCATCAGCTTCGAGGGGCTCGACGGCAGCGGCAAGTCCACCCAGGCGTCACTGCTCGCGGATCGGCTGCGCGAGGACAACTTCCAGGTGGTAGAGACGCGCGAGCCGGGGGGCACGCCATTGGGTGAGGCGCTGCGTCCCTTGCTGCTCGAATCCCCGCAGATCCCCATTGCGCCGGAGGCGATGGCCCTGCTCCTTTCCGCCGCTCGCGCCCAGCACATGCGAGACGTGATCCAACCCGCGTTGGCCGCGGGCGTCATCGTGATCGCGGACCGCTTCGCCGATTCGACGGTGGCCTATCAGGGCTTCGGCCACGGCGCGAACCCCGTGCTGGTTGAGAAACTGCAGGAGTTCGCCGCTCCCGTCATGCCGGATATCACCATCTATCTGGACGTTCCCGAAGCCGAAAGCGTGCTGCGAACCGCCGGCCGGGGCGGCCGCAATCGCCTGGATGGCGAGACGTTGACCTTCTTCCAGCGCGTGGCCGACGGGTACCGTCACCTGTACCAGGCCGAGCCGGACCGGTGGATGGTGGTCGACGGAACGGGATCCATCGAGCAGGTGCAAGCACGAATCTGGCACCCCCTTACCCGTCGTCTGCCTCGACAGCTGGCCGCATCGTGAAGATGATCTTCGCGGTAGTCCACAGCGACGACGCGAGCGATCTGGTGAAGGCGCTATCCGAGGCCGGCTTCGGGGCCACGCAGCTGAAGAGCGCCGGGGGTTTTCTGCGCCGCCAGAACTCGACGATCATGGTGGGCACCCAGGACCGCGATGTGGAACGAGTGCTGGATATCGTCCGCGAGCAGTGCCACAGCCGCACCGAGCAGGTAAATCCGCTGCCGCCGGTGGTGGAGCCGGGCGAGGTCTTCATGCCGTACCCGGTGGACGTCGAGGTTGGCGGCGCCACGGTGTTCGTCCTGGCGGTCGATCACTTCGAGAAATGCTAGAGCGGCACGGAGCGCGGCTGCGCATCGTGCCGAGCGAGCAAATTCACCCTCACGAGATCGCCGATCCGGCGCGTGAAGCTCGCATCGAGCAGCGGCTGCAAGACGATGGCATGCTGCGCGATCCCGTGATCGCCGGTCACGTGGCGGGAATCCCGGGCTACGTGCTGCTGGACGGCACCAACCGGCAGCGGGCCCTCACCAATCTCGGTTTCCCCTGGATCATGGCGCAGATTCTGGATTACGCCGATCCCGCCGCCATCGAGCTTCGGAGTTGGGCGCATGCGGCGCGCATGCCGGCCGCACCCATCCTCGAAGCGGCAGCCAACGTGGCCGGGCTGGTCATCGAGCCGCTGCGCCCGCTCGCGGCGGCGGAGATGCTGGCTGACGCCCAGACGGCGGCGCTGGTCCTGGAAGGCGGCACGAGGCACCGGCTTCGGCGAGTTGCACAAGGGGCGGATCGAGCCGCTCCGTTGAGAGAGCTGGTGGAGATTTACGAGCCGGTTATGCGCCGCATCGATGCCGAGCCGGAGCAGATCGAAGAAAGGGCCGAGGCGCTGCAAGGCGAAACCCTCGTCGCCTTTCCGGTTCTGAGTCGCGCCCAGGTGGTGAGCCTCGCGCTCGATCGCAACCGCATCCCTGCCGGCATAACCCGCCACATCATCCGTCAGGGACGCGCCCTGCGCGTCAACCTACCCCTCGACCGCCTCGCCGGAAGCGATCTCGAAGCCGCCAACGCAGAATTCGACCGCTATCTCGAAACCCTCAACCCGAGGGTCTACGGCGAGCCAACGGTGTTGTTTGATAGCTGAGTCCGGGTATGGCGCCATGGGAATCGGCCGCGTGCGAAGGCGCGCAGCGCCGTCCGTAGGCCGGCTAGCTCCTGCGCCGGCTCTTCGACGTGTGTGGCAC
>JBOGSL010000128.1:0-2013 GCA_050695395.1 Chloroflexota bacterium
GGCCTGGGCTTTAGCCAGCTGCTGTTTTCCTGGGCGGCCGAAGACATGAAGAGCCGCAGCTGGCTGGACAGCCATCAGAGGATGTACCTGTTCTACGGCGGCGTCCCGACCTAATCGAAAGCTTCCCATTAGGTCGGTAATCAGAAGAACCCAATACTGCGAAGCTGCCCGGCTTTAGGTCTGCAACCAGCAGGTTTTGCACGCGTCGCTTCGAATTATTTAGTCCATGTGATGCTTTGCCTCCACCAAGGAGGTTCACATGTCCATATCGAAATTGTCGGCTGGCAATTGTCTGAGTCTGTTGGCTGGCCACCTTGCAACTGAGCGGTATTGCTGCGGCGTCACGCAGAATTATCTAGCCGCGGTGAAACGCTTTCTCGTATACGCCGAGGGAATAGGCCTTGGCATCGAGACTGTGCAGCGACCAGATGTTGAGCGGTACCTGAGCACACTTCGGCTGTTCCGGAAGATGCGATCACGGCCTCGCCGATCGCCGAGATGGGTGCGTCGGCTCCATCGATCGGCACTTCACATGCTGCTTCGGGTGCTGGATGCGCACAGGCCATCGCCCGTCTCGCATGCAACCGCGCGCGATCTCCTTCGTGATCGGGTCGTCAAGGAATATGACGACTGGATGAGTAATCTGCGCGGTCTTTCCGTTGTGACGCGAGAGGATCGCCGCTCAGAGGCATTGCGGTTCCTCCAATGGCTGGAGAAACGCGACGACGGCGTGTTGGCTGACCTCGTGGTGGCTGACATTGACGCGTACGTCCAGTGGCGAAGTGTTGGCGTGCGCCGAGCGACGGTGAAAGGCATTACCACCAAGTTGCGCAGCTTCCTGCGTCACTTACACTTCGCGGAACGAACGGCACGGGACCTAAGCACGGCCGTTATCGGTCCAACTTTGTACGCGCTCGAGGGCATTCCGTCAGCGTTGCGAGCGGCCGATGTCACGAAAGTGCTGCAAATGACGCGCCGGGACCATACGCCCATCGGTCGCCGTGACTATGCGATATTGGCGTTGTTGTCGGTCTACGGCATGCGCGCTGGTGAGATCACGAGTCTGCGTCTTGAGGATATCGACTGGAAGAGAGGCCGCCTCCACGTGCGGCACTCAAAAACCGGAGCGACTTCCGAACTGCCGCTGCTTCGCGTGCCCGGCGAAGCCATCGTAGACTATCTTCGCGAAGGTCGCCCAGAAACAGCGTTGCGGGAAGTGTTCCTTCGTAGTCGCGCACCGTACCGGGCGTTCCGATGCGGCTCGACCCTGTATACACCTATACGCCGCCGACTCGCGGCGGCCGGCGTCGACTCGCCGGGAAAGAAGGGCCCGCATGCCTTTCGCCACGCCCGAGCTGTCAGTCTGCTGAGATCGTCGGTCTCGCTCAAGGTGATCGGCGACGTGTTGGGACATCGGTCCGTGGACTCGACCGCAGCGTATCTGAAACTGGCCACCGAGGATCTTCGCACCGTTGCCCTGGAAATCCCCGCGGCGGTGCTGTCATGAAACCCTTACCCCTTGAGGATCAGGAAGATATCCGCCGCTACCTGAAAACGCTGCGTCTGCGTCATGCCAAGACTCCAATCATCTATGCCTGCATCCTGAGAGGCTTCCGGCGCTTTGTCATTGAACACTCGCTCCGTGGGTCCGTGTCCGTCGAGATCGTGCGCGCGTGGCTTGAAGCACGAATCCTAAGATGGCCTCTGCACATCGTCTTCCATCGCGCTCGCCTGGTCGATCGCTTTATGGACTGGATGGTCGCGTGCGGTCGTGCGCCGAGTAATCCGCTACAGGAGCTGAGATACCAGTATGGGCAACGCACGACAACACCAATCGTGCGCGCGCTGCTCAGCGCGGACGGCGCCGTGGCCCTTGAACGCCTACTGCCGTTGCAGGCGTTAGGGAGCGTCCTCGGCCCGCGGATAAAAGCCCATGTGGAGTTGATGCGCTCCCTGGGGCATCGCTATGACGTTTACGCCGGCTACCTGCGTCGCTTCGATCGGTTCCTGCAG
>JBOGSL010000129.1:0-1782 GCA_050695395.1 Chloroflexota bacterium
CAACACCGATCCAGCACAAGGCCTTCGCCCTGCTCGGCCTCGTCGTGTAGCCAGTAACCTCCTACCCAAACCTCGGCTTATCGTTGCCGATCAGTAGCTTATGATTTTGCCCCACAGGAAGTTCGGATTAAAAGGAATCGCTCATGCCAGCGCACGCATTTAAGCCGACCGAAGAGAACCGCCGCGAAGATCGGCAACGATGCCGGACAGGCCGATGGACGCTGCGACCGGATCACCGGGCCGCGGGCCGAGGCGCGCTAGCGGAACAAACGGGAAATCGGGGCGACCGAGGGCTGCAAGCCAATTCTCCCGGCGCTGCTCGACCGCCTGGAGCCAGCCACCCCAGGCCTTCCGTCCTCCACCGCGGCAAGGCTTGGTTGGTGCCGAGAGGGCTGCTTCGCTAGGCTCACCCCACCGGGAATCGATCTGCGGAACGGAGGCTGGGCCGGATGGTCAGGGAAGCACTGCGGGAACGCTTTCTGGAAGCTCTCGCGGAATGCGGTGGTTCGGCCGGCAACGGCCGGTTGCGAGTGACCGCGATCGAGCGCGACAACCCCTCCCTGAAGGGCGTCCTCCCGAAGGACTATGCGCGACCCGGGCTCGGCAAGCAGCGGCTCGCGCAACTGATCAACCTGGTCAGCGACGTTGGCCTCGGCAGCCCCGAGGACAGGGCGACGATTACCCGGCAGACATTCGAGGCCGTGACTCTTGCTATGCCCCCCGCGGCGGTGCTGACTACCTTCGAGCGCGCCGTTCGACCGTTATTCGCGAAAGTCAAGGCGAGTGTCATGGAGTCTTGCACCCTCGCGTCTCTTCGCGACCTGCTCCTGCCAAAGCTGATCTCCGGTGAAATCCGCGTTTCAGGGGCGGAGCGCGACGTGGGCAAGGTGCTGTGAGATGGCATAGGGAACCGGACCCGTGATCTCCGCCGTCATTTCTCGCCGAGACGAAATCGCCCAACTGTGCCGGAACTTTCACGTCCGCCGCCTCGACCTGTTCGGCTCGGCTGCGCGGGGAGATGATTTCGAGCCGGAGCACTCGGACCTCGACCTTCTCGTCAGCTACCTGCCCGACCGCGCCCCCGACTTTGCGGCCTACCTGGCGCTCAGCGATGCGCTTACGGATCTGCTCGGCTGGCCGGTCGATCTCGTCATCGCCGAAGCGATGGAAAACCCGTTCGTCCGGGCGGGCATCGAGCGCACCAGGCAGCCTCTCTATGCAGCATGATCCCCGCGCGTGGTTGTGGGATGTCCGTCGGGCCGCGGATCGTCTGTCGGCGCTTGTTCAGGGCCGCGCGCGCTACCCGGCTGCGGTCGCTGCCGGAGTTGATGCCGACAGGGTGCGCACATTGAGCACCTCGATGCCGACAAGTTTCCCCTCAGCCGTAAGATCGAACATAACGTCCGGCTGCACCTCTCGCGTC
Source organism: Chloroflexota bacterium (assembly GCA_050695395.1). Taxonomy (GTDB): domain Bacteria; phylum Chloroflexota; class UBA5177; order UBA5177; family UBA5177; genus JBOGSL01. Next base: position 1,424 of record JBOGSL010000129.1, read on the forward strand.
TCCGCGATCGCCGTCCCTCGCGGGGCAAAGCGGACATAGAGTGCATCGGCATCGGGATCGTATGTCGTGGTGATCATGAGCGCCGTTTGAGCACGCATCACACGTAATATATTGAAATTATTGGTCGGAGCGGCGGGATTTGAACCCACGACCCCCAGTCCCCCAGACTGATGCGCTACCAGGCTGCGCTACGCTCCGGCCGGCATTCATGTAGCAGCGGGCTCGCGCAGCGGCAACGCACCCGCGTTCAGAGCAGGGCGCGCATGGCCTCGAGCTCATGCAGGGTCTCGCGCAGCAGCGTGCGCAGGCGTTCGGCCTCCGGGTCCTGCTTCGGGCGTACCACGACGCGCGCGGAAGTC
>JBOGSL010000130.1:0-2538 GCA_050695395.1 Chloroflexota bacterium
GGTGTACGTACACGAAGTTGGCGCTCCGCACCTGATCAGCCCGGAGAAGCTGCTGGCCAGCGCCGGCCGTATCTACGGCGACCAGATGGAGACGCTCTGGGGAGCCTTCGAGCCGGTGCCGGAGGCCAACATCCATCCTCTCAGTGATCTAGACGAGATCGCCGTCGGCGGCCGCACCTTGGTCGCCCACGCCACGCCGGGGCACGCCTCGCATCACATTGCTTTTCAAGAGCCACACGGCGGCCTGTTCGCCGGCGATGTCGCCGGTGTCCGGCTGCAAGGCTTGCCGTACGTTCGCCCACCCACCCCTCCGCCCGAGCTGGACCTGGCCCTGTGGGAGCAAAGCCTGGATCGAGTTGCCGGCCTGCGCCCGAACGTCCTGTACCTCACCCATTTCGGGCCGTTTACCGACGTGGAGCCGCATGTGGCTCAAACCCGGGAAAGGCTGCGGCAGTGGGATGAGCTTCTGTCATCCGCGCAGGAAGCGGGGCAGAGCCGAGATGACCTCGTGACGATGTTGCGGCAGGCCGGCGATCGCGAGATCCAGCAGGCGACGGCCGAGGGGAGCGCAGTCGATCGCTACGAGCTCGCAACCCCCTACGGCATGACGGTCGACGGCTACCTGCGCTTATTCAGGAGACGGGCGAGGGTGTAGAGCCGGTTGCGCTCTTGACAAGAGACATAACGGGAGTCCGGTGGCCGCTTTCCGCCTATAATTACAGGAAAGGAACCGTCTTCTCTTGCGCCTGAATCGCCTGCGTTTGCGCCACTTCCGCACCTACGACACGCTGGATTTGCGTCTCAGCCCCGGCGTGACGATTCTGCACGGCTGGAATGCCACCGGCAAGTCCAACATCCTCGAGGCCATCTTTGCGCTCGCAACCACGAGATCGTTTCGGGCCCGAACCGATCGTGACCTGATCGCCTGGGAAGGTGCCGAGGAGGGCGTGCCCCGGCACACTCGCGTGGCGGGCGATGCCGAAGCAAGGAACGGGCCCGTTCGGCTGAGCCTGATGATCTCGGAAGTGCCTCGTGGCGCCGACGGGGCAATGGCGCGCAAGCAGTTTCGCATCAATGGTAAGGCGGTTCGGGCCAGTGAGGTGGTAGGGGCGATCAAGGCCGTGCTCTTTTCCCCCGACGACACCGCGCTGATCACGGCCTCGCCATCGGTTCGTCGCCGCTTCATGGATCTCATGCTCTGTCAGATCGATCACCGGTACCTGCGCCTTCTGCAGGAGTACAGCCGCGTTGTCACCCAGCGCAACTCCCTCCTCCAGCAGCTGCGAGGCCGGCCCGATCCGTCAAGCCTGCTGAGCTTTTGGGACGAGCGGCTGATCGGCATCGGCGTCGACATCATGATCGCGCGCAAGGACATGTTGCGACTGTTGAGCGCCTTCGCCGCCGAAGCCTACACCGATCTGGCGGGCATCGACGAGCGCCTCCAGGTCGTGTATCGACCAAGCCTGGAAGGCGCCGCCGAGGCGCAGCACGTCGAGTTGTCCGGCCTCTTCGCCGAGCGGCTCGGTCAGCTCCAGTCGAAAGAAATCTATCAGGGCGTTACCCTGGCGGGACCGCACCGGGACGATCTTCAGATGTTGATCGACGGAGCCGATGCCCAGTACTTCGCCAGCCGCGGCCAGCAACGTAGTATCGCCCTTGCCCTCCGCCTGGCGGAGCTGCACTATATGACAAACCGCACTGGCGAGCAGCCCATCCTTTTGCTGGACGAGGCGTTGGCCGAGCTGGACGACGATCGCCAGCGCCTCTTGCTGCGCCTGGCCGAACAGCATCCTCAGGTTCTGATCACCACCTCGCATCTCGCCGGATTCCCCTCTGACTTCCGCGATCGGGCCAGACTGATCGAGGTCCAGTACGGACGAGCCATCCCCGAGCTCCCCGAGCAGCGCCGGGCGGTCTGATGCCGTTCTTCTACCTGTCTCAAGTGCTGAGCGAGCCCATTTACGGCCGAGCGGGCGCGCGAGTTGGGCGTGTCAAGGACCTGGTGGCGAGGCTGGAGGCGCACCAGACGAGTGGTGACGTGACGCTCGAGGCGTATCCGCCAATATCCGGACTGGTGGCGCAGGTAGCGGGCCGCGACATCTTCGTTGTGTGGAATCAAGTGCAATCACTCGACCCGAAAGGAATTCGCCTCAACTCGCTCACCCTGAATCTGCGTCCTTTCAAACGCCGAGAGGGCGAAGTGCTGCTGAGACGTGATGTGCTCGACAAGCAGCTCATCGACATCGACGGTAAGCGGGTGATTCGGGCGAACGATATTCAGCTTCTCGGTAGCGATGACAAAGTTTTGGTCACGGCCGTGGACGTGAGTGTAGAAGCTATACTGCGCCGCCTTAGCTTCGGCTTGCTGTTCTCCTCAGAGAAGCCGGCGGTGGCTTCGCCGCCGGAACAGTCATCCTCGGTGAAGCGCCGTCTCCAGCCGGCCAAGCTGATCAACTGGGCGGATATCGAGCCGCTCGCGGCCGACGAGTCCGACGTGCGGCTCAGGCTCTCCCACGACCGGCTGGCGCTGCTACACCC
>JBOGSL010000131.1:0-17016 GCA_050695395.1 Chloroflexota bacterium
TTCCCCAGCTGCTCGTGCTCTTGTCGATCTTGATCCAGATAGGTGACGCTCCGAACGAGTCCACCCTTGCCGAGGTTGATGCGCGACACCATGCTGCAATCTCGGACTTCTGCCCCGTGTGCCAAAGCATCCGGCACGTGGGTGTACAGCGTGCTGGCCTTCGCCGCCACCTTGCATCCCTGGATGCAAAAGCCTCGATAGATGCAGTGGGGTCGGTCGCCGTACGCACCGGAATTGATGGCAACCGGCCCTCCCGCCACGACGCCGATCCCCAACCGGGTGCATCCTTGCACGAGTTTGTTGGCGTACTCGCCGCTCGGATGGGGCCCGTACGGGTAGCCGTGAGGGTCGCCCCACGGGTAGTATGCCGGCCCCGCCACCGGCATCTCCCGCTCCATCAGCTCGTAGTACGGTTTGAGGTCGTGGTAGGAGATGGGCCAATCGACGCCAACGCCATCCTGCGTGTGCTCGCAAAAGTCCGAGGGGTGAAACCGCGGAGTAAACGCAGCGAAGTGGACCGTGCCGCCGCCGATACCTTTTCCGCTATTGTTCGCGCCGAAGGCTATAGGGTTCGGCCCGCCGGTGATCCGCAAGGTATTCCAGTAGAGGTCATGCGACCCCTTCTCATCACTCACCCAGTCCCGCTCGACGTCCCAGAAGGGACCGGCGTCGAAGCCCACAACTGAGAAGCCGGCTCGGGCCAGGCGCTGCAAGAGCACGCCGCCGGCAGCGCCCACCCCGACAATCACGAAATCGACCTCCTCGTCGTTGCGATATGTCCGCATGGGCGCGGTGAGCCGTTCGTTTGGTCCGAGAAGCTTTGGGCCTTTAGGGCGCGTCTTGAATGCGCCCATGAGAGGCTTCTTCAGTGCGTGCCTCCCTGGTTCGGCCTGGCGCGCTGCGGAATGAGTCCGGCCAGCGGATGATAGGCACCCGAGAGCGACGACGGCGGCGCCTCCCACTCGTAGCGCTGTTCGTCAACCTCCCATGGTTCCGGCAGCCCCTTCTCCAATCTCATGTATCCGCGGGGATATGACGGTCCGCCAAAGCCAACCTCGTCCCAGGCGTAGGGGTGGGCATAGTACGCCTCGACCGCGTCGGTCACGAGAAGCTCGAAGAACTGGATGGGGTCGAGCTGCGCCCACACCCCGTTGGCGTCCGGGGGTCCGCCGCCCTGGAGACTGAGGAGAATCTCATCTTGCTCCCGAGGACCGAGATCGAGAAATGACTTGCCGTGTAGCCGTTGGGACGCAGCCTCGATGCCCTGGAAGCCAAGCCGGTAGGATTCCTGGTTAGACGGCGCGCCCGGATGTCGGTAGCCGTTGCTGATGCCTTCCCAGAGGCGCTGGTCGACATAATGCACGACGGGGATCCTGTGCTCCGCATCGCGGTCGTCCTGCGGCAGAATGCGGTCAAAGATGGCAGCGGCCAGGGCCGCGTCCCCGTCGAAAAAGCGAAGCGGCGGCACGTTCTCGACACGGTCAAGTACCAACGTGCGGGTCGCCTCGTCCCAGAAGTCCTTCTGATCGAGCGTGTGAAAGCCGGGATAGTAGCCCGGCTGCGCACGGGGAGCCAGCGGATTGCCGGTTTGGGGGTCGACGGGGAGGTGCTCGTTAGCTTGGTCGGTCATGGGCGCGACCTTCGAAGGAGGCTCGCGAGTACCCCCATGAAACCGCTGGCGGCGAACAAGAGAGGCGCAAACGGAGGCGGGCCGTAGAGCAAGTTGTAGATACCGAGTCGTATCCCGCCGGGACGACGAAGCATGCCTCTGACGTGAAAATAGAATCCAAGCGTGCCGTCAACTATCGCCAGCAGCGAGGCAAGCGGCAAGAGCGTCTTCGCGACCAGGCTGCTTCTTGCCGCGCCCAAGCCTGCCACGACCACGAGCGGCGTAATAGCCAGCGGGGTCCACTCGACGCGATGGTCAAACGCGTTCTTATAGTGCGAGTACCACGATTCGATGCCGCTGAAGAGGGCGGCCAGTCCAGCGGCCAGGGCGAGCTGCTGCTGAAAGCGGCCCTCGCGCACCTCGTGCTCGATACTTTCGAGATCGTCCGCGAACCCCCCGGGCACTCTCGGCAGCCACGCCGGGACCTCGGGGACATCTCCCGGCTCGTCTGACCGCCGGAGAAGCGACGCGATCAGGCCCAGATAGCCGCTAATAGTGAACAGAACCGGGGCAAACAGCGGAGGGCCCATGACCGCGTTGACTACCGGCAGTCTCCAACCTCCCGGTCGTCTCGCGATGTTACGAACGTGGAAGTACAGACCGACAAGCCCGTCAACGATGGTGAGTACAGACACAATCGGCAGAAAGACCCGAGCGGCGCGACGGCTGAAGAAACTCCAGACTCCCGCGATCAACAGTAGGGGACTGACCAAAACCGGAGTGTACATGACCTGCAATCCGTAGCCGGCGCGATAGTGCTCCTCGGCGGCCTCGAATCCGCTGAGCAGGCTGGATATGCCCGCTATCAAAGCCAGCGCCCTCTGGAACCTGCCCTCTCTGACCAACTGATCGACTTCGCCGCCTTCCTTCTCGAGGAGGCGCAGGATTCTCGCGAGAGCCGGACCAGCGGCACCGAACCGGCCGTTCATGCCTCGATCCTGAACGGCTCTGCTTCGGCCGGCTTGAGCTCGATTCCTAGACCCGGCCGGTTCGGATCGGGCCGCAGAAAACCGCCAATGCGCTCGGGCGTGCCGTCGAAGAACATGTTCTCAATGCGCACATGGTCGTAGAAGTACTCAACGGATACCAGCCGCGCCGCGGCGCAGCCGACCTGCGCATGGATGGTCGGAGCCGTGTGGGCAGAGAACGGCAGGGCAAAGCCCTGGGCTAGCTTTGCCGCATCGAGAAACCCGGTCACTCCCAAACAGCGAGTGGCGTCGGCTTGAAGCGTGTCGACCGCGCCGGACCGGAGCATATCTCGAAAGTACCAGGGATCGTAACCGTACTCGCCCGCCGCCACCGTCATCGGAACCTTCTCCCTCACAAAGGCCATCTGCTTCAACTGGTCCGAGCTGACCGGTTCTTCGAACCAGCTGACATCACTCCGAGCGAAGCGCGCTGCTTGGTCGATCGCCTCCTTCACGGTATACGCGCCGTTCGCATCCACCATAAGCGTGGCATCGGGGCCAATTGCCTTGCGCGCCACCTCTACGCGGGCTACGTCTTCCTTCGGTTTTGTCCCCCAATCCTTGCCGATCTTCATCTTGACCGCCGGAATGCCTTCGTTCACCCAATCGCGGAGCTGCGTGGCCAACTCGGCCTCGCTGTAGGTGGTGAAGCCCCCGCTCCCGTAAATCGGAACTTCGTCTCGATATGGTCCCAGCAGCTTGAACAACGGCTGACCCGCGCAGCGCGCTTTGAGATCCCAGAGAGCAATGTCCACCGCCGAGATCGCCGTAGCGGCGATGCCCGGGCGGCCCACATTGCGCACCGAATCGACCATCGCTTGCCAACTCTTGCCGACATCCTCGACCTCGCGACCCACCACCGCGCCACATAGGAGATCTCGCACCACAACGGCGGCCGCCGCCGAAGCGTAGCTGTAACCAAGGCCGTGCTCACCGGAATCGGAGAGCGCTTCCACCAGTACCATCGTGGTCGAATCCCAATGAATGGTGCCGTCTGCCTCGGGCTGGCTCGTCGGCACTCGATAGATGCTGGTCTCCAACCGAGCAACCTTCATTCGAGAAACTTCGGCCGGCGCGAAGATAGCGACCGCGGCCGGCACAGACCGGGCTGCGGGTGTTCGGGGCCCATCGCCGGGCCGCGCGCGGGATGCAGCGATCGAGCTCTGGGTCCGCGGCTCGGACCGTTCGGCCGAGCCCCGCGGCTGCCGGGCATCACTTCGTCTTCCACCACTCTTCGATTTTGTCTCTGAATGCCGTGAGCGCGATTCGCCCGCCATGCGGTTCGCCCTTCAGCAGCGCTTCCGCAAAATTGACTGCCTGCTGCCGGCTCACGCTCGGTGGCAACGGCGGCTCATTCGGATCTACCACAGCCTCCAGTACTGCAGGCTTAGGCGATGCCAGGAACGCCTTCATGATGTCCTCGATCTGGTCCGGCCTCTCCGCGCAGAAGCCTTCCGCACCTGCCGCACGCGCCCACCCTGCAAAATCCGCCGGTTGCAACTCCACCCCGAACTGGGGGTTGCCGAGAAAGACGATTTGCTCCCACTTAATCTGCCCCAGCACGTTGTTCTTTATGATGATTACCTTGATCGGAAGGTTGTACTTCACGGCCGTGAGCATCTCGCCCATGAGCATGGTGAAACCCCCATCTCCGACGAACGCGACCACCTGGCGGCCTGGGAAGGCGATCTGGGCGCCAACGGCGTACGGTAAGCCCGGCGCCATGGTGGCAAGATTGCCGGAGAGTATGAAGCGCTGATCGCCGGTGAGACAGAAGTCGCGGGCGATCCAGGTGGTGTTCGTGCCACTATCGCCCGTGATGATCGCGTCGGGCTGGATGAGCTTCTGAAGGGTGTAAGCAACAACCTGCGGCTTCATGGGCATGTCCGTGCTGCTGCCCTTTGCCCGAATGTAGCTGTTCCAGTCCTGCATTTCTCGTTGCCGCGCTTCCAGGAAGGAGCGATCATGCTTTCGCTGCAGCAGCGGAATCAGGGCCTGGAGAGTTGTCTGGCTATCTCCCACGAGTCCGACTTCGACCGGAAAGCGCAAACCCAGACGAGTTTCGTCGATGTCAATCTGAATCCCCCGCGCCTGGCCCGGCTTGGGCAGATAGCTGGCATAGGGGAACGACGTGCCGATCATCAGGAGAACGTCGCAGTCATTCAGGGCGTTGACGCTTGGTTGAGTGCCTAGCAGGCCGATGCCGCCGGTGGAGTACGGGCTATCGTCCGGAATGACTCCCTTGCCCTGCAGTGCCTTGACGACTGGAGCGGCCAGAGTATCGGCCAGCTCGGTCACTTCCTGCCTCGCGCTGAGCGCCCCATGTCCCACCAAGATTGCCACCCGCCGGGCGGAATTGAGGATATCGGCGGCTCGGCGCAGAGAGTCCGGTCCGGGCACGGGATAGTTCTTGGCATAGTGGCTCGAAGCGCCGTAGAAGCCGGGAGCCGGCTGGAGGAGCTGGTTCGGCGTTTTAGGTGGACCCGCGAGACCCGTGTAGTAGTCCTCCTTGGCTTCTTCGGACTGATAGTCAATCGGGAAGCTGAGATGCGTGACGGTTCGCCTCGCGAGAGCGATGCGGCAGGCCGTGGCGGTCAAGTTGTGCACATCGCCGGAGTGCTGAATCTGCTGGGTGTACGCACTCACGTCTTTGAACAGGCTGTCTTCGTCGATCTCTTGCACGTAGCTCAGTCCCAGGAGATCGCTCTCGGTCTGGCCGGTGATGGCGAGCACTGGCGCGCCATCCATCTTCGCATCGTACAAGCCGTTGAGCAGGTGGACGGCGCCTGGACCGCTGGTAACCAGGCAGACGCCGAGCCTTCCGGTGAGTTTGGCGTAGGCGCAGGCGGAGAACGCGGCTGCTTCCTCGTGTCGCACCTGAATGAAACGGACTTTGTCCTGGCGAGTCCGAAGCGACTCGAAGACTCCGTCAATCCCGTCGCCGGGAAACCCAAAGATGGTGTCCACTCCCCAGTCGATCAGCGTCTCTACCATTACGTCCGCTGCTGTGGCCATGCCGACTCCCCTGTCGACCTCTGCGGTCAACCCATATTCTTCCGCCGTTACGCGGCGGCAGGCTTTGAGCAAGGGCCGTGCCGCGACCCGGGTCGATCCGTGCACTAGATTGGATGGTAGACGGCAGGAGGACCGATGGACCCCGAACCGTTTGTCTTTAGCGTCAGCGAGTTCACCACCTATCCCTGGACCTTCGAGCGTGACGTCGAGACGTACGCGCAGCTAAACGTCGATGCCATCGAGGTCTGCGAATTCAAGCTGGATCCCGCTCGTATCGTCGAACAGCTGTCGTCGATCCGCCCGCACGGTCTTACCATAAGCTCGGTTCAGCCGTCTGTTCGCACGCTGTATCCCAGTCGTTCCCAACCGGAGCCGGTTCGGGTGCCCGATCGCGTGGACCAATTTCGCCAGACCATTGATCGGTTCCAGTCGTTCGCCGAGGGTGTCCCATTTATCGCAAACACCGGCATCCCCCCGAATGGCAACATGCAAGAAGTCTTCGAGGTCGCGGCTCGCCAGTACCGTACGCTCGCGGACTTCGCCTCGGAGCACGGGGCCAGAGTCGCTCTCGAGCCCCTCAACGCTTCGATCATGAACGTCGAATCGACAATTTGGTCGATACAGCAAGGCATGCGGATCGTCGAGGCGGTGGCGCGCGATAACTTTGGTCTCTGTGTCGACCTCTGGAATGTCTGGCAGAACGCGCATATAGAAGACGCAATCGAGGCAGCCGGCGATCGTGTTTTTATCGTGCAGGTCAGTGACTGGCGCACTCCCCGGTCGTTCGAAGACCGACTGATCGTCGGCCAGGGAGATATTCCCTTCGCTCCACTTCTTCGCGCGGTTCAGGAGAGCGGATATCGGGGACCGTTTGAGCTCGAAATCTTCTCGGGGGACGTGCCCGACTCGCTCTGGAAGGACGATCTCTCCCAGGTCATCACGGAGAGCCGGAAGGGCCTCGAACGCGCCTGGGGAGACGCCTTCCCTCCGGTCTGATCGCCATCCGACACGGTCCCAGCCCTTGCTCGGCGAGTCTCAGATGAGAGATCGCTTTCAGCCCTCGAGTGGCTCCGAGGAGTGTTCTCCAGCGCCGGCGACTTGATCCGGTGCGACGTCGACGCGCGACATCGCAAGATACGCGACAAAGATCGCGATCAGCAGCGTCAAGACGAGCGCCACTTTTCCATCGCCCAGTCCCAGGCCGCCCAGGAACGGCTTCCCAAGCCAGTCCGCGATCGAGGCCCCCAGCGGCCGGGTGATCACATAGGCAAACCAAAAGGCCACGATCGGATTGAGGCCGAAGAGTCGATACGCCAGGCCGGGTATGACGAACAACGCAGCGAAGAGGATGATCGAAGAGAAATAGCCGAGACCGAAGGTGGACGCCGTAAGGTCACCCGCCGCGGTGCCGAGGGCAAACGCGGCGAGTACGGTGGCCCAGTAGTACATCTCGCGTCGGCCAGGGTACACAGTGTGGATCGAGAGAGTATGCTCGCTCACATACCATGCCACGAAGACGATGGCCAGGACGCATGCGAAGATGGTCGTCGATACGGCATACGGAATGCCCATGACCACGTGCGCCACATCGGCTGCCATCGTGCCGAAGACGGCGACCATGACCACCGTAAACCAGTAGACCCAGGCGATGTAACGGCGGACCCAGAGTTGCAGCGCGAGTGCCACGGCCAGGCCAACGCAGCCGAGAATGACGGCCACGTACGGATTGATCTGGAAAACAAAATAGTCTGAGGTCGACTCACCCATGGCCGTGGTGAGAAGCTTGACCAGCCAGAACAGAGCAGCGACTTCCGGAACTTTCCGAAGCCCGGGCAAGAGATGAACGCTGCGCAACCGTGAAGGTTGACGGCTTAAAGGTGCATCCATTCCGTCGCTACGATGCGAGTCGGTTGCGCCGATCCGCCAACCGATTGACGACGGCGACCTCGGGCGATGGGCGGGATGCTACAAGGGACGAGGCGCGGCCGACCGTCTCGTCCAGAATCTGCTTGCAATGCATGACGTCTTATATTATGGTCGCTCGGTTCTGCGTATCGCGTCCCACACCCTAAGAGAAACTCTTCTCATTCGGTTGCGTCGGCAATGCAATCTTCTCACCCTGCGGGCGCACCTTCTTGTCGGGAAGGCGACCGAGTGTCGGGCCGCAGGGGCACGTAGCACTCGTGACACTCAGGAAGCATCCGTTCGAAGTCCTGGAACATAGTCGAGTTCTCAATAAGCCTCGCCTCGAGCACCAAAGGCTCGATCTTGCGCCACACGGCGATGGCACTTCCGGCGACCGTGTCGAGCAAAATGCGATCGTTCTTGCCGAGAAGCTTGTAACTCACCAGGTAGCCGATGCGGTTGTAGAAACCGCCAACCCGGACGAGCGCGCGTTCGCCATAGTCTCCCTTGTGCGCCGCCTCAAATTCACGCCAGGTCTGCTCCTTCAGGTCGTACAGCACCCACTGTATAGCCCGCTGAAAACCGTCATCTTCCCAAATGTCAAAAGCGCTTGCTGTCCCCGAGACGAACGTCTCATTGGACTGCTGACGAAGCTGATGCAGGACCAGCAGAATGCTGGCCACGAAGGCCACGCCGTAAACGGCCGTGGCAAGCGCGCTGACCATCGTCCAATCGATGTGCATTGCTACTCCGCCACCGGATAACCCGCGGCGAGCCATCCCCCATAGCCGCCTTTGAGCACGGCCACGTCGCGGAAGCCTTTGCTTCGGAGGTAGAGCGCCGCACGGGTGCTCGTCTCTTCAGCCGGTCAGGCGCAGTACAAAACTACCGGCTTGCCTCTCGTGATTTCCGTGAAGCGTTCGGGGAGCTCGGCCGGAAGCATTCGAACTGAAGTCGGAATGTCGGCCGGAGCGTCGTCGAAATCCGACGGCTTGCGTACGTCCAGCAGCACGAAATCTTGACCTTCGTCCAGTCGCTTCTTGAGGTCTGCGACGGAGATCAACCCGGCTTGACTATCGCGGCGTTTGCTCCGGAAGAGTGGCAACTCGTCTCTTTGCCGTGTGGCGTCTACCGGCGGGCGCCCGTCGGCCACTCATATTAGTGCGCCGCGGGTTCCGAGGGGTGCGGAAAGGACGGGATAGAAGCCTGGACCGCCCTCTACAATCCGGTGAGACATGCCTGCTATTCGCCGCGTCAAGCCGGGAGAAGGCCTTCGCTTTCGCAAGATTCGTCTCAGAGCTCTAGCCGATAGTCCGTCTGCCTTCGGCTCGACGCTAGCCGAGGCATCTACTCGGCCACCCGAGTACTGGGAACAGCGGACAGCCGACGGTGCCGCTGGAGAGGACAGCGTTCTCTTTGTGGCGGAAGCCGACGAACGCTGGTTAGGCGTAGTGGGCGGCATCACCGACACGACAGGAGTCGAGCTGATCTCGATGTGGGTAGAGCCAGCCTATCGAAAAATCAGGCTGGGACGACAGTTGGTCGACCAGATTCTCGTGTGGGCCAGAGAACGTAACGCGGATTACGTTTCCCTGTGTGTCTCGGATGGCAACGAAAGCGCCATCAAGCTCTACGAGCTCTGCGGTTTCCGTCTCACCGGTCGGTCGCAACCCCTTCCCTCGAACCCGAGCACGCTCGAGCACTTCATGCGCCTGGACCTGAAGCAAGACTGATGCGGGATTATTGCCCCTTTCGTCGGAGTGCGGCGTGCGTCTGCCATCGCACGGTCCTCGTTTGACGCGCAGGCCGATCGAAATCGCACGTTGAGACGGCTTCTGCACGTCAGAAGTTTGCCGCCTCCGCTGATCTATTGTTATTCGGAGGACTGCCGATGCGGGGAGGGCGTCAGGATACGATGATCGATATCGGACTCGACGGAAAAGTGGCGATCGTTACGGGTGCCAATCATGGGATCGGCGCGGCAACCGCGCGCAGCCTTTCTGAGCAGGGAGTACGGGTATTCGTCACATATTTGAGAATCGAATCGCAAGCGGGGAATGAGGTCCCGGGGGCGGCCTATCGCGAGAACCGCGCCCGCTCTCCTGACAAATTGGTCGACGAGATACGCCGGAACGGTGGAGACATCGAGGCTTGGGAGGCTGATCTGAGCGATGCCGAAGTTATCCCCGAGCTGTTTGATCGTGCTGAGGCGGCTCTCGGGCCCGTCGATATCTTGATCCACAACGCCGCGGCGTGGGCCGCCGATACCTTTGCGCCGGTTGCCGAAGACGGGTTTGGGCGCCCGCTGCGCCCCGTCACAGCGGCGAGTCACGATCTGCACTTTGCCGTCAACAGCAGGGCGACCGCATTGCTGATCGCCGAGTACTCGCGTCGCTATGTCTCTCGCGGCGCGAACTGGGGCAGAATCGTTGGGATCACGACCGGAGGCTCGAGGGGGTTCCCCGAGGAAGTATCGTACGGCGCCAGCAAAAACGCCCTGGAAAGCTACACCATGGCGGCGGCGATGGAGCTCGGAAAATTCCGGGTCACTGCCAATGTCGTCTGCCCGCCCGCGACCGATACCGGATGGATTCCGGATCAAGCAAGGTCATCGTGGGACGACGCCGGCCCCCTACGCCGTATCGCCCAGCCCGAGCACGTGGCCGGCGCTATTGTTCTGCTCGTCTCCGAACAGGCCGGATCTATCACCGGCAACAAGATTCTTGTTTGGTGAGCCAGTCCTCGCGGATCTATGGCTTGTGTGGAGGCTGCCGCTCAAGGTACTGGCGATCCCAATGGCCAAGATCGGCCGCGGCGTCGTAGGTGCTCTGGAAGAACTCGAGAATGCCGTCGGCCGGAGATTCCATCGTCCGCGCGTCTTTGTACGGCAGGATGAATTCGCCCAACTGGCTTTCAAAGTGCGCCGGGCCGGGCTGGACCGCCGCTTCTTTGAACCCCCCTGGCTGGGGATACGAGTACGCGTAGAACGCCGGCTCGCCCAGCTTCACGCCGGCGGCATTCGGATTTCCCGGCCAGAAGCCGCAGGCGTAGTTCTGCTGGTCTTCCGATAGCCGGTAGAACTCGGGGCCCCGCGGCTGCGTCGCCGGACGCCCCGAGAAGCGCGTCTCGCTCAGATCGAACGAGCCCCAGAAGAAGTTGACCGGGCTGCTCTTGCCGATGAACGGGGATCGAAACCGCTGGACGATCTTGTCGACTTGCACCAGGATCTGCCAGAAGCGATGCGCGTACTCCGCATCGTAGGAGGCGTGCGTTCGATCCTGATCGAAGGGGATAGGGTTGGGGACCTCATCGGGAGTGGTGTTGATGCTGACCTCGATGCCCATCTGACGCAGCGCGTCCATAAATTCGTGGTAGAAATCGGCCACGGACTTCGGGGCCAGCGCGAGCCTTTGAACCTTGCCGTCGGAGGTCGAAAGGTAGATGCGATGGTCGATAAAGTCAAAATCCATCTGCAGCGCACGCTCCCGGTAGGGAACAAGGCCGCTGGACAAGCCACGGGCGGTGACGTGAAAGGCGACCTGCCAGTACTCGTTGAGGAACGGAGCCAGCTCAAGCTTCACCTTTCCCGCGATTTGAGTCCACATGTGGAGCGTCTCCAACGTGTCTGCCCAAGCTTTGTAGCGAAGCTCCGGCCACGCTGTCGATTGATTGGATTCCATCTCAACTCCTTCCAGGCCAATGTACTCCTCGTCCGAGGACGCGTCGCATGCGGCCTCCACAGGGCGCCGGTTTCGGTTACCCCGAGAAAGTCTCGGCCGCGCGATCGCGCGCGTTACGCTTCGCCGCGCTCGATATCGGCAGAGGAATGAAAGCGGGCAAACCGTTTCAGTCCGCGATCCAGCGCACATCGGAAAGCCTCGTCTTGGGCAATGTGCTCGTCTTCAAACCAGATGTCATGGATGATGAGCTTCCCCGACTTCCGATCGAGCTTCGGGTCAAATCTGCCGACGAGTCGATCTTGCCAGAGGATCGGCATCGTGTAGTAGCCCCACCGGCGTTGCTCGGCGGGCTTGTAGGCTTCCCAGAGATACTCGAAGTCGAACAGGTCCCTGGTGCGTTTCCGAGCCAGCACGTTGTCGAGAGGCGAGAGGAAGATCGCCTCGTCCTCCTCGCTACCAGCTCGCCATTCTTCCGGAACATCGCCGCCCACCAGCACCTCGAGCTTCGGTCGCTCCGAGGCGAGGAAGTAGTAAGGTTCCCTCTGTTCCTCGATGCCGACCGAGGTGACGTGCCCTCCTCCGACCAGCCCATCGAGCCACGCTCGCGCTTCAGCAACGTCCACCGTTCGGTTCAGCAGGAAGGCCAGTTGTCCGCGCCAGGCTCGCGCCGTGTGCACCCCCAGCATCCTCATAGCCTTGAGCGCAAAGAACTCCTCTGCTTCGCTTTCGCTCGTTTCGAAATCAAGAGCGGGTGGTGCAACGCGTTCTCGCAGATCGTAGACTCGCTCGAACCCGTTCCGGTGGTGGGTCATCAACTCGCCCGTAAGCCAGAGATTGTACAGAGACAGGGCACCCGTGTTACGGGCGCGATAGCTCGAGACGGACTCGCCCGAAAGGTCTCGGCCGGCAAGCGGGCCTCCATTGCGCACCGCCGCTCGCGCCTCGTCTACCGCCGCCGCATGCCCGAAGAAGAACGCCGCGGGCCTTTTGTCCTGGCTGCGGCGAGCCATGTGGACGCGCCAATACGGCAGCTCGTCCATCGGATAGATGCGAAGGTTTCCGCCGTAGTCAAAGAACTCTCGGTGCTGGTAGAGCAGTTCGTCGAGATAGTGAGTCTGGTAGCCGTCCACTCGCGACCACAACACGAGGTGGTGACTCCGCTCCACGACGGTCATTGCATCCATCTGTACCGACCCAATTTGGTGGATGGCCCGCGCCGCGCCTTTCTTGCTCGACCATCTGCGCGCCGGCCACAGTCCGCTCAGCCCGAGGATGAACCGACGGGCCACCTGGTTAGAGATGATGTCCGGCTGGACCAAAAGGCTACTGTCCGGGTGGGTAGGGGTTGTCGAAGCAGTAGTACAGCGTCTGAAACGGAGCGCGGAAGGCAATCACATCCTTGCCCACCTCAGCTGGATCGGCGCCTTCGATCAGCACTCGGGCGATGAAGTCCGCGATGCAGTCCATCTCGCGCCGTCCCATTCCGAGCCGCGTCACCTCGATCGTGCCGATCCGGAGACCACCCGGGCGGTCCCAATCGTCCGCCCGGTCTGAGGGAATCAGGTTCTTGTTCGTGATGATATTCGCCGTCCCAAGTCGCTGCGCGGCGCTCAGCCCGCCGCCGAACCCCCGCACGTCGGCGACTACCTGATGCGTGCGCGTGAAGCCCTTGTGCGCCCCCAGCATCGGAACCCCTCGCTTCTGCAGGGCAGCGCCCAGCGCCTGGGCATTTCGCACTATTTCCGCCATGTACACATCGCCGAAGGCGATCATCTCGGCGGCTGATACCGCCACCGCCGCGACGCGATTCACCTGATGCGTCGCCGCGAGAGTAGGAAAGATGGCATCGGTAAGCTGCGCCGTCAACGCCGGGTCGTCCCAGACGATGATCCCACTTTGAGGCCCGCTAAAGGTTTTGCCGGCGGATCCCGTCATGACGTCAGCGCCTTCGCGCAGCGGATCTTGAAACTCACCACCGGCAATCAGTCCCAGCTGGTGTGCTCCGTCATAGAAAAGCTTTCCGTCCCAATCCGCGATGATGTCCTTGATCGCAGCCACCGGGAAGGGAAAGAGGATCATGGAGAAGCCGAGCGTCACCACCTTCGGTCGCGTCGCCCGAGCCACCCGCTCGAACTCGTCGAGGTCGATCTCCAGCTCGTGTGGATCCATCGGAATGTCCACGATCTCGAGGCCACGCACGCCGGCCGGCCCGTCCGACCGGTTGCTCGAGTGGCCGCCGACCGGTTGGGCTCCGCTCATGATGACGTCTCCCGGCCGAGTGAGCCCGGCGTACACCGCCATGTTGCCGATCATGCTGGCAACCAGCCGGTGGTCCGCGTAGCGAGCGCGAAAGGCTTGCTTCAGAAGCTCGACGCACAGAGCCTCGATCTCATCGATGTGTTTAGTCCCCGCGAACCAGCGGTTGACCGGACCGATATGTCCCTCCGCGGCACGCGTCCCGACTTCGGCCGACAACAAGGCGCGCACGGCTGGACTGGTCGGGGCCTCCGGCGCGAGTAAGTTGATGCACTCGCGACCGCGCCACTGTTCATTCCGGCGCACCGCCGCGATCACTTCTTCCTGCATCTGCTCGGGCGACCGACAAGCTTCCAGGATGGTTCTTGCCTTGGCGAGGGCCTCCAGGTCGTGAGCTTCAATCGTGTCAGCGGCGTCTACGGTCATGCGAATCTCCCACCTTGCGTTGCGAGACGTTCATCCCTGCAAGGGTCACGTCCTCTGGCCCGACCGGGCAAATCAGAGCCCTCGGTAGTTGCACGGTTTCGGCCACAGGGGCTGCTCCTTTCATTTCCGGCTCGCGGCGCTCGAACAGTGTCGACATTATGACACCCGTGCGCGGGGGCGGACTAGAGCAGAGAGCGCATCACCCGTCGGCCATCTCCAGCAACTTGTTTACCGTGTTCCAGTTCCTGGTCGTGGCCGCGACGCCTACCTTTCGCTCCCAGAAGCTGTTGTTTAGCTTGGTTCTCCCGTAGCCGCCCGGACAGTACAGATAGATGTCGCGGCCATGGACCACATACTCATCCGGCTCGGTGCCCGCAACCTGGGCGGGTATCTTTGACTGATCCGGCATGGCGGACAAGAAGGTGACATGCAGCCAGCGCGACTCTACTCCCTCCCTGACGAAAGGGGTTTCCGCCACGAGCGACCTCAACTCCTCGCGCGTTCGCAGTACGACTGCCACCTCCATGCCCAGCACCTTCCGAACCGCATCCTCGATTCCGGAACGTACCGCCTCGGCATCGCCGACCGAGCTCCGGAAGACCACGTTGCCGGTTTGGATGTAGGTTTCAACGTCGTCATGCCCCAGACCTTCGACCAGCCGTCGCAAATCTGCCATCTTGATCTGCTTGTCCCCGATGTTGATCCCGCGGAGCATGGCTATGTACGTCTGCACATCGCCACTGTAGCGCGGGAAAATGCCGAGAAACGCGGTTAGTCGATTGACAGCTTATAACTCTGGTTGCTACATCTGGCGGACACCTCGGGACCGACACTCGTGGGGTAGAACCTGAACCTCCGCCGTCTCCTCGTCCTCGCCCTGATCGCCATCCTCTGGGCCGCGGCATCACAGACGACGTTCGCCCATGCGCTGCTCCTGCGCGCCGATCCCGCCCCGGGAGCTATCCTCCACAACTCGCCGGGTGAAGTGCGGCTCTTTTTCAGCGAAGCTCTCAACCTCGCCGGCTCTCACATCATGGTGCTCGGCCGGCACGATCGCCCGATGAACGTCGGGCCGGAGGCTGTAGCGGGCGACAGGCGAGAGATGGTTGTCCACGTTCGGTCGTTGCCGGCCGGACGCTACGAAGTCCGCTGGGTTGCGCTGTCTGCCGACGACGGGCATGTCACCCAGGGCACGTACCAATTCGGCGTCAATGTTGCCACGCTCGGCCGGACCTCGCCTTCCAACGGGCAGAGCGCGTTGAATCTGGACACCGTTGTGTCGATTCTCAATCACGCCCTGCTGCTGTTGGCGGCAGCGAGCTGGTTCGGAGCAGCGCTGGTGTCGACTGTGGAGCTAACGAGAGATCCGTTGCCCGCGGAGGAGCAGCGCCGGCGCCGCGCCTTCATTGGCCTCGCCGTCACGGTTCTCCTCGCCACCAACGTCCTCGGCTTGTTGATTGATCTGCAAGCCGTTGGAGGGTCCTGGCCCGCCGCGCTAATCTCGCGAACGCTGTCGGCTTTCTTCTCCGACCAGGCCGGTCGGTTGTGGATCGTTCGCGTTGTAGTGGCGTTGCTCGCCCTTTCGGCCACGATGCCGCTCGGCGTTCAGCGCCCTCTTCCGGGCCGGCTTTCGCCGGTCGTGGCGAGCGGTCCGTCCTGGCACGCGGCCGGCCCGCTGCAGATTCCGCTTGCCGTAATCTACCTGTACGCCCTGGCGGCAAGCGGGCATGCGGCCTCCGCGGCGATCGGCGTGCTCGGCGGAACTGAGCTCTTGTCGGCCAGTATCCTGATTGATCTGCTCCACCTGCTGGCTGTCGGCGCCTGGTTTGGTGGACTCGTTTATCTCGTGTTGGTGTCGATCCCGATCGTCCGTGCGAGCTCGGAAGACTTGCTCGACCGCCTCGATCGCTTCTCTCCGGTTGCGCTCGGCAGCATCGCGCTGTTCACCGTGACCGGCCCCTTCAACGCAAAGATTCACATTCCATCCTGGAGTGCCCTGCTGGCGAGTGTGTACGGTCGAGCTCTCCTCGTCAAGATCGGTCTGGTGGGACTGATGCTTCTCTCCGGCGCATTCGCCGCGCTTCGGCTACGTCCACGCGTGCGCGCGTCGCTTCGGGTGGAGGGTGCGGGCCGGTCCATGGTCGACCGGCTCATCGTCGTGCTTCGCGTGCAGGCAGCGATCGGCATTGGCGTGATCGTGGCTACGTCGGTCATGTTCTACTACCCTGTTTCGGCGAGTCTGCCGGTGTCGAGAGCCCCCGCCTGGCGATTGGCCGGCCTGCGCGGCATGACGGTGCACTCGCTCGCCCTGGACCGACGCGATTCGCTCCTGGCCGCGACGCAACAGGGCTTGTACCGTCTCGGTGTTCACGGCCACAGGCATGAGTTGCTCTCCGCGGCGGGCTTGTGGAGCGTCGCG
Organism: Chloroflexota bacterium; assembly: GCA_050695395.1. Taxonomy (GTDB): domain Bacteria; phylum Chloroflexota; class UBA5177; order UBA5177; family UBA5177; genus JBOGSL01. Next base: position 16,339 of record JBOGSL010000131.1, read on the forward strand.
ACCGCGCACGACGGCCAGGAGATCGTGGCCGGCGATCAGGGCGGCATGGTATTCGTGAGCCGCGATGGCGGCGTGCACTGGAGGAGCCGCGAGGTGGCTCGAGGTGGAGTGTTTGCCGTGACGATCCGGCCCGACGACAAAGGGGCACTGCTGGCCGGAGGCGCGGGCGGAATCTATGCAAGCTCGAACGGCGGGCGTACCTGGGCCCGGGTGTTGCCCTTGCCCGGCAGCGCGGTCGACAGCTTCACATGGAGGACCGGCACACGGCAGGTGTTCGCCGGCGCCGTTGCGGGGCGCCAGGGGGCGAGCACGTCCGTCTACCGCAGCAGGGATGATGGACGAACGTGGCACACATATGGATCGCGGCTGCGGGATGGCGCCGGTGTGATGTCGGTCGCTACCTCGAGCAATGGCACACTCTTGGCGGGGACAATGGGACACGACGTGTGGCGGAAACCCCGGGACCGGTCGAGGTGGCAGTTGTTCCGAGGAGAAATGCGCCCGGGCAACCACGGCTCCAGCCTAGCGATCGTGCCTGGCTCGCCGCCGGACTTCTTTGCCGGAACGCTCGGCCAGGGAGTTTACGTCAGCCACGATGCCGGAAAGCACTGGAAGGCCATCTCGGAAGGACTCCCGAGTGCTCCGACGGACCGAATTGTCCTCGGCCTGCTGTACGCG
>JBOGSL010000132.1:0-9390 GCA_050695395.1 Chloroflexota bacterium
GCTTTTCGGCGTGGGCTCGGGGTCTTTGCTTCAGCCGGCGGGCGACTGCCGGCCGCTCCGCGCGGCTGTGCCCCCCGGACCCCAGGCTTTTCGGCGTGGGCTCGGGGTCTTTGCTTCAGCCGGCGGGCGACTGCCGGCCGCTCCGCCCGGCTATGGCCCCCGGACCCCCGGCTTTCCTTGGGGGCTCGGGGACAGGTGCGGCTCGGGAGCTCGCTTCAGGGGTGGGCAGGACCTCGCCGGGTGACGGGCGAAAGGCGGGGGGCCCGGGGGGCGCAGCCCCCCGCATGATCTTTCCCTCTCTTGCCTAGACCTCTGACCCGACTGAAAGCCTGGCGCGCACGAGCTCCGCGAGCGCCGCGACGAAATCGTGGCTCGCGTTGAGCATCTGGGTGCGGCGGAGCTCGATGTTGCGGGAGCGTGCCGCGGCGGATGCTTCGTAGTCGATATCGTACAGAATCTCGAGATGATCGGAGACAAAGCCAACCGACGCGACCAAGACGTGGCGCTTCCCTTCATCGGCGAGGTGATTCACGGTGTCGACGAGGTCGGGGCCGAGCCAGGGATCGGCGGTACGCCCGGCGCTCTGGTAGGAGAAGACCCAATCCGTGAGGCCGAGCATGGTGGCGAGGGCCTGGCTCGTCTCCCGCAACTGAACAGGATAGGGGTCGCCGGATTCCAGGATTTTCTGGGGCAGGCTGTGTGCGGTGAAGATTACGGTCACATCGTCGGGCGAATCGAATTCGGCCAGGGCAGAGCGGATGCGAACCGCAACGGCGTCGAGATAGGCAGGGTGCAGGTGCCAACTCTGGATGGGCAAGACGTCGATGTGCGTGCTGAGCGACCGTTGCGCCTGGTCGATCAGCCGGTAGTAGCCGGCGATGCTCATGCTGGAGTAGTGGGGCGCCGACACGAGGCCCACGGCGCGCTCGATGCCGGCGGCCTGCATCTCGGCCACTGCCTCCTGAATGAAGGGGTGCCAGTGCTTCATGCCGAGAAACACGGGGATCTGGTCGCCGCGCTTCGCCAACTCACTCGCCAGGGCGTCGCGCGTGTCCTCGGTGATTCGCAGCAGCGGCGTCGTTCCGCCCACGACCTGATATCGCTGGCGAAGCTCTTCCACCAGCTCCGGCGCCGGCTCGCGCCCTCCGCGGATATCTGTGTAGTACGGGAGCACGTTGTCCAGCGTGTCGGGGGTGCCGTAAGCCATCAGCAACACGCCTGTGCGCGGAAGGGTCAAGCCGGCGCCTGTTGCAAGACGCTCTGTATCGCCTCGAACAGACCGTCGGTCGAGGGGGTCCGGGCTACGGCGGCCGGTGCCACTCCGAGATCCTTGAGTGCCTGAGCTGTGGTGGTTCCGATACACACGAGGGTCTCGCCGCGCCATCTCCGCTCTCGACCGATGAGATGGTAGAGGTGCCGGGCGGAGGAGGGACTGGCGAGCACGATCGCGTCGGTGCTTGGGACTTTGGCGCCGGTCAGCTCGGACCAGACCGTACGATATGCCGTCACAGCCTCGACCTGAACTCCGTGCCGCGAAAGCTGGTTGGCCAGCTCGGGGCGCGCAATGTGGCTTTGCGGCAAGAGAACTTTCACGCAGTCGGATTCGCCGAGGAGTTTCCGGGCGAGTGCCCCGCCGCTCGGCTGCTTGGGAATTGCGTCCACCTTCACCCCGCGCGAACGCAGATCGGCAGCCGTGGCCTGACCGACCGCCGCTACTTTGACGCCGGCGAGCGTGAGGTCCAATTCCCGGAGACGATCCAGCACGGAGGTCACGGCGTTGCCACTTGTGAAGGCGATCCAATCGAAGCTGGAGACGGTGCGCAGAGCCTGGTCGAGCGGGGCTAGATCGAGCGGCAGCTCAATGGCGATGAGGGGCATCTCGCGCACTTTCGCCCCGACCGACTTGAGCCTCTCCCGCAACTCACCATTCTCCCCCGCCGCCCGAGTGAGGAGGACGCGCTTTCCGGTGAGCGGCTTCGCGCTGCGCCTAGCCGGCATGGACGAACTCCGCGAGGCGCGCCAGCTGGTCGGGCGAGGTCTCGGGGTGGACGCCGTGGCCGAGGTTGAAGACGTGGCCGGGACGGCCCCCGACACGCGCAAGGATATCCGCTGCTTCTGCCTTGACCTGAGCCCATGGCCCAAGTAGGGTAAGTGGATCGAGGTTTCCCTGGATGGCGCGCGACCCGGCGTCGTGCCAGGCGCTATCGATGGGCAGCCGCCAATCTACGCCGACGGCATCGCCACCCGCCTCGGCCATCGCTCGGAGCAAGGCACCGGCCCCGGTGGCGAAATGGATGGTGGGGACGTCGGTGATGGCTCCGAAGACCTGGCGGCTGTAGGGAAGAACGTAGCGTCGGTAGTCGTTGAGCGACAGCGCACCGGCCCAGCTGTCGAAGAGCTGAATGGCCTGGACGCCCGCATCGATCTGTCCGCGCAGATAGTTGATTGTCATGTCTGTCAACCGGGACATGATAGCGGCCCAGACATCTGGTTCGCCATACATCAGCAGTTTCGTATGACGAAAATCGCGGGAGGGACGGCCCTCGATCAGGTAGGTGGCAAGTGTGAAGGGGGCCCCGGCGAACCCGAGCAGCGGTATCTCCGGTGGGAGTTCGGAGCGTACGAGTCGAATGGTTTCTGCCTGGAGGGGCATTGGCTCGAACTGGGGCAAGGAAAGGGCGTCTTCCATGGTTCGAACCGTCGAGGACGTCACGGGCCCGATGCCCTCCACCAGATCCAATCCGACGCCGGCCTCAACCAGGGGCAGGGTGATGTCGGCATAGAGGATGGCCGCGTCGACACCCAGACGGCGAACGGGCTGGAGGGTTACTTCGGCGCAGAGTTCCGGCTCGCGACAAATGTCGAGCAGGCTGTGGTGCTGCTTGACGGCGCGGTACTCGGGAAGGGAGCGACCGGCCTGCCGCATGAACCAGATGGGCGTGTGCTCGACCGGGCGGCCGCGCAGAGCTTCGAGCAGCGGTGCACGAGCCTGGTTGGAGGACTCTTCGAGGGTCAGCCGAGGAGCTCGAGCGCCTGCTTGAGGGGACGGTGGAGGCATGTGTAGATGGGCGTGTCGGCCTGGGTGTACTTGCGGCTGTCGACGGGCCGCAGATCCTTGACCAGCGACTGAAACTCGGCAAGATCGTCGGTCTCGTAGGAGACGATGAACTCCTGATCGTCCAGACCGGTGGAGTAGACCAGCACCTGACGAATGTGGGCGTACTCATGCCCGATCTTGATGTGCTCGTTCATCATGCCCTGACGTGATTGTTGACTGAGAAAGTACCAGTCCATGGTCTTGGTGAACGGGTACACCACGAGAAACGTCGAACGATCGCGGGAAAACGCCGCTTGCTCTTGGGGCTGCTGGCGGCGCGTATAGGTGGAGGCTCCGATGAGCCCGATGTAGGAGTTGGCGATCTCGAGATACGTGCCGAGCTTGGTGCTTTGAAGCTCGGCCGCGGCGGTTTGCATGGCGGCGAGATCGCCGCCGGAACGCCAGAGCATCAGATCGCGGCCGGCCTTGAGCCCGGTCATGGAGTATGCGTAGGTGGTGATATCGGACTGAGCTTCGATCGCCTCGGAAAGCTCGGTAGCCCGGCAATGCCGTTCTTTGTCAGGGAGGCGACGCCAGGCCGGATCCAGACGGTAGAACAGGTACTGCATGTAGGTGGTGTCCATCTTTACCTCTAACTAGCGAACTGCCCGAACATAGCAGTTTCGCCTAAAACCAGTTGCGAACCTTGAAGAGAACCAGCGTGGCGATTACGATAGCGATCTCGAGAGCGATCCCAAACTCCCAGAAGGACAGGGGAGACTTGATGTGATCGAGCAGCAGCACAAAATTCTGGCCGAAGAAGCCGGTGACGAAGCTCAGCGGCAGGAAGATACTGGCGATGATGGTGAGCTGCTTCATCACCTCGTTCTGACGGTTGGCGATTACCGAGAGGTGGATCTCGAGGGCGCTGTTCACCAGATCTCGCATGTTGTCGAGCTCGTCGATGACGCGCACCGCGTGGTCGTAGATGTCGCGGAAATACGGTACCAGGTCGTGCGAGAAGAGGTCGAGATCCTCACGGATGAGCGGGTTGATGATGTCTCGCATAGGGAAGGCGGCGTGGCGGAACTTCTGCGAGCCGCGCTTCATGGCGAATATGTCGGGAAGCATGTCCACCTTTTTCTTTCGAGCCCGGAAGAGATCCTCTTCCAGATCGTCGACTTTGTCCTCGTAGAGCTCGACCACCGGGAAATAGCCGTCCACCACCACGTCCAGGATCGTGTACAGCAGGAATCCGCCTCCCATGCCCAGCTGGGAGGAGTGTTCGATCCAGAGCTGCTCGATCTCCTGCAGCGGATAGGCCGGGCTGTGCCGGACAGTAACCAGGAAGGTGGGGGCCGCGAAGATGGACATCTCGTGGAACACAACCTCGGAGTGTTCTACCGTGGCAGCCTGCAACACGAGAAACCAGTACGTGTCGAATGCTTCGATCTTGGGGTACTCGTGGCCGGAGGTGGCATCCTCGACCGATAGCGGATGAAGCTTGAACTGCTCTTTCAGAAGGTTGAGGTCATCGGGACCGGGATCGACCACATCGAGCCAGACGAGCACGCCGGGCTTGTCCAGGACGGTTGAGATGTCCGACACCGGGCATTTTTGCGTCTTCCCGTCTTGAAAGAGCGTGCAGCTAATCTCGCCGGGCCGAGCAATCTGGCCGGCGAGTGGAGGTTTCTCGGCCGTGGCGTCGATCCCCACCGAGTGAACCTCCTGATACATTGCGACACGGACTATGCCTGGCTTGATGACCGGTATAGTGTAGCAATGAGCGAGGCTGTAATCCGCTCCGCGGTGCCGAATGATGCTGCCGCCATCGCGCGGGTCCGAGTCGAAACGTGGCGGGATGCCTATCGAGGATTGCTGCCGGATGAGATGCTGGACGGACTCTCGGTGGACGACACCGCGAGCACGTGGCGGCGCCTTCTAGAGGGTGCCGATCCGAGTGTTCTGGTTCTGGTGGCCGAGGTGGACGGCGAGATCATCGGCTACAGTAACGCCGGGCCGGACCGGACCGGACCGGACGGAGACTCAGGGCATGGGCGAGGTGCTAGCCATCTACCGGCCTACTTTGTGCCCCAGTGCAATGCCACCGTCCCGAAGTTGATGAGGCGGTAGGCGACATCGCGCAGCCCGGCGGCCTGGAACATGTGGCCGAGGGCGGCCGGTTGGGGGAACTCTTTGGCGGACTCGGGCAGGTAGGTGTAAGCCTCTCCGGCGCTGGCGATCAGCTGGCCAAGGCGGGGAATCACGCTATCCATGTAGAGACGGGCAACCTCATTATGGGGCGGAGTGAGCTCGAGGATGACGACGCGACTGCCCGGTTTAGCCACGCGAGACATCTCGTTGAGGGCGAGTTGGCGGTCGTCCATGTTGCGCAGGCCGAAGGCGCACGTCACAGCATCGAAGTGATTGTCAGGATAGGCGATCTCCAACCCATCACCCAACTCGAGGCGGACCGGCAGATTCTTTCCGGCAAGCTTGCGCCGCCCGCGCTGGAGCATCGGTTCCGTGAGGTCAATGCCGATGACCTGACCTCCCGGTCCAACGCGACCGGCCAGCTCGATGGCCAGGTCGCCGGTGCCGGCTGCAACATCCAGAGCCCGTTGTCCCGGTCGGAGCTGGGCCAGGTCCGCGGCTTGTCGCCGCCAGCGCGTGTCCATGCCGAGGGTCATCAAGCGGTTCATGAGGTCGTATCGCTCGGCGATGCCGGAGAACATCTGCGTCACGTAGTCGCGACGCGAGTCGGGAAGCCGCGCTGTCATCGATGGTCGGTCAGGAGACGACGGCTTGCTGCCGGCCGGCGGCGTGATATGCCACTGGGGTCAGCCAGTCGTGGTACTTGGGCATGTGGCCCTTTACCACGTCAAAGTAGATCTGCTGTAGGCGCGTGCTGATCGGGCCGACCTTCCCATCGCCGACGCTGCGCTGATCGACAGAAATCACACCGGCTAACTGTCCGCCGGTTCCGGTGAGAAAAACTTCGTCGGCGTAGTACAGCTCGCTCCGCGCAATCTGGCGTTGTACCGTTTTGATGCCGAGCTCGTTTTCCGCCAACTCGATGACGGTGTCGCGGGTGATGCCTTCCAGGATGTCGTCGGCGAGCGTGGGAGTGACGAGCTCGCCGCGTCGGACCATGAAGAGATTCTCGGCGCTGCCCTCTACCGCGAAGCCCTTGTCGTTGAGCACGATGGCTTCGTCGTAGCCGTTCATGACCGCCTCGTTTTTCGCGAGGGCGGCGTTGGCGTAGTTGCCGGTGATCTTGGCTCGAACGGGAATGGAGTTATCGGGCGTGCGCCGCCAGGAACTGACCATCACGGAGAGACCGCGGTCAATGGGTACGTAATCGCCCATGGGAACGGCGAAGATGGTTAGATCGTCCGCTACGCCCTTCATGGAGACGCCGATCTGCTTGGAGGATTTATACGCAAGGGGGCGAATGTAGACGTCGCGTGAGAAGTTGTCCTTACCGAGAAGATCGAGCGTCATCGCTACCAGATCGTCGGCCGTGAAGGAGACGTTGATACAGACCATCCGCGTGTTTTTGAGAAAGCGTTCGTAGTGTTCGCGCAGGCGAAACACGTACACAACCTGGTCATCCGCGCTCCAGTAGCCGCGAATGCCCTCGAACACGCCCGTTCCGTAGTTGAAAGCGTGGGTCATCACGCTGACCTTGGCGTCTTCCAGCGGGACGAAGTCGCCCTCGAAATAGGCGTAGGTCTGGTTACCGGCGTCCGACATAGGATGGCCCCCCTGGCTGAACCGGAAACGGGCTCCGATCCGGCTTATTATAGTGACGAGCCGCGTCCGGAATCGCGTGTTTGCGTCGGGTTCGAGGGGAGACAATGGAGCCTGGCGGCGTCGCGACTAATCTGCCGGAGCGAGCGTCGCATTTCGTAGCACGGGCTGCTACACTGGGTCGTGGTCGAGAGTATTCCGCAGCGCGAACTGCGCAACAATAATGCAGCGGTGATTGACGCCGTGGCCAGCGGCCGAAGCTTCGTGGTAACCCGACATGGGAAGCCGGTAGCTGAGCTTCGACCGATTCGGACAGCGCGCCGAACTCTGGTGCCGAAAACTGAAATAGTGGCTATGGCCGAGGGCGGCCCCCCCGTCGATCTGCAGCGATTTCAGGCGGACCTCGATCGCGTCATCGACCAGAAACTGCCGTAGATGTCAGCCGGCCTGCTCGACACTTCCGTGGTCATCGACTGGAACGACGCGGACGTTTTATCTGCGCTCCCGGACGATGCGTCCGTGTGCGCGATCACCGTCGCAGAGCTTGCAGCCGGTCCTCATCTGGCATCGTCGCGTGCGGAAGCCGCCAGCCGTCAAGCTCGGCTTCAACAGGTCGAGGCTCTCTTTGAGCCACTTCCCTTCGACACTGCTGCAGCCCGAGCCTACGGACAAATGGTAGCGGCTGTGGTCGAGAATGGACGCTCGCACCGGCGGCGCGTTGGGGATTTACTGATCGCGGCAATCGCGCAGGCGAACGGGCTCCCGCTCTATACTCGCAACCCCGGTGATTTCGCCGGTCTTACCGGCCTCATAGAGATCATCAAGGTTTGATGGCCGGGAGAGGGGAAACCTAAGGTAGCGATGGTGGGCGCGACAGGACTCGAACCTGTGACCACGCGGATGTAAGCCGCGCGCTCTACCAACTGAGCTACGCGCCCGGGGTTTCATTTTACCAGCGGCTTTGCCGGTGTCCGGCGCTGCGGCTAGACTGTGCCGTTCTCATGTCCAAGTTTCTGGCGGTCGTCCTCATCTCCTGTCTCGCGTTTGTCTCGCCGGGTTCGCCCGCGCTGGCCGACTCGTGGCTCATGTCCGGGCACGACGCCTCGGCCACGTCAGCAACAACGGATACGCAGGTCAATGCCCGGACTGCAAGCCGGCTCCGAGAGGCGTGGTCGGTACGGGGCGGCATAGCCGACCTGATCGCCACGCGTAAGGTAGTTTTTGCCTTGACGCTAGGCCCCGACCGACTCGAGTTCGTATCGACCGATACGGGACGCGTAATTCGGCTGCTGGGTCGACGCCGGCTGGGGCTGCAGCACGGCGAACGGCTCCAAACATTGGCGTACGGGCACGGGAAGGTTGTCATCGGGACCGACCGCGCAATCGAGGCGGTAAACGCCTCGACCGGCCGCCGGCTGTGGCGGGAATCGGGGCGAGCCACCTCGCTCGTGATCCGGGGGTACACGGTGCTGGCCGGCGACAGCTGCTCCGGCACGTGTCCCGGGGCGGCTTCCCAAGCCATCGATCTGCGATCCGGAAGGGTGCTCTGGCGTCAGGCGGGGGCTTCCAGCGGTCGGTTCACCGCGATCCGGGGGCACCTGTATCAATCGTGGGGCGAAACGAGCGCCGTGACTAGGGTCTACGGCTTGAACGGACACGTGACCGGAACCCTGTCGTTATCCGGGAACTGGATCGCCGACGGGGGCAGAGCTTATGTGGAATCGATCAGCAAGCAGGGAGCCATTGAGCTCGCCCGGGTGCGCGCCGACGGGAGACTGGGCTGGAAGCTTCGTCTGGGAGCGGCGTCTCACCAGATGGCACTCGCCGGGCACAGGCTCATCGTGGCCTCCAATCGATACTCGCCGGGGATCAGCGCGGTGGATGATCTCACAGGGAAAATCATCTGGGCGGCCGACGTGGGCCCGGTCGGCAGCCTGCTGGTGGCGGGAAACGTGGTGCTGTCTCTGGGCACGGCTCCGTCGCGTCTCAGTGTGCTCTCGGCGGCCGATGGCCATATCCTCGGAAGCCTGTCCGAGTCGCAGACGTATACGAGGCTGATTGAGGCGAACGGCACCGTGTATCTGGCCGGATCGCAAGGGCTAGCGGCACTGCGGCCCTAGCCGGGGAAGACACAGTTCCCGGTCGGCCCCGGGGCAGCGAGTACCTGTGCTCGGAGCAGGCTCCAAACGAAGTCCGAGAAGGTGCGGCGGCAAGGGGGGGGAGTAACTATGTCGCTGTCTATACGTTGTGCGAACCTGAAGGTTTGTGATATTAAGTCTCGTGTTGCATATATTGTTACTTGGTGTTACTATGATGAAGGTAGAACCGAAAGGAGTGAACCGTGATTCACACCCTGATTCAAAAGAACGCGGCTCAGCAGCAGATCGAGATGCGACAAAGCGCGGCGCGCGAACGGCTGGCTCACCCTCTGGTCGAGCGTCCAATGCCGGCAGTCATCTATCCGGCCAGACCGCACCGTGTGCTTCGGATCGTCCGACCAGAGCACTAGTCGGTCAACTGTGTTGGCGGTTGCGGATCAACGCCAGAACTCGCGCACAGTGGAGGAACGCCTCGACTACGCTCCGAGTCCTACCGTGGAG
>JBOGSL010000133.1:0-6728 GCA_050695395.1 Chloroflexota bacterium
GCTCTACCGTGCCTGGCCCCGGCGCCACGTCGTTCTCGATCGTGGCCACAAGCGGAAACGAGGTCTGCGTGGTGCAATTCGCCGGGTCGACGGTGCACCTCTTCTACGGCCCCTCTTCTTGATGGCCGCCGGCTTTGGGGCCCTGCTCGGTCGCTTCGAGCGGCAGGGCATGCTCGTGCTCGGCGACATGGTGGCGGACGAGTACCAGATCGGCCGGCCGAGCCGCATATCGCGCGAGGCGCCAGTGCTGATCCTTCATCACGCGCAGAGCTTCGTTCGGCCCGGCGGTGCGACGAATACTGCAAACAACCTCTCCGCCCTGAGCGCCAGAACTTCGGTGATCGGCGTGATTGGCGACGATGCCATGGGGCGCCGCTTGCGCGACGCCCTCGACGAGGCCGGCATCTGTACCGACGGGTTGTTGATCGATTCCGGACGGCCCACCTCCACCAAGACTCGCATCCTGGCGAAAGGGACCCAGGAGGTGCAGCAGCAGATCGTGCGGATCGATCGAGTTGACGATCGCGTCATCGAGGGCACATTGCGCGATCGGATGATCGACGCGATTCGCCGCGCACTTCCCGATAACGACGCACTGCTGGTCTCCGACTACGAGAATGGCGTGATCTCTCAAGAAGTGATCGACGCCTGTCTGCCCGAGGCTCGCCGCCGCGGCCTTACCGTGACGGTCGACTCGCACGGCGATCTTTTTCGCTTTCAGGACATCACGGCGGCGACGCCAAATCAGCCCGAAGCCGAGGCAACGCTGCACCGCAACATCGAAAACGACGAGCAGCTGGCCGCCGCCGGCGCGGAGCTTTTGGAAGGCATGAATTCTCAGGGCGTGCTGATCACGCGCGGAAGTGAGGGCGTGGTACTGTTCGAGCGAGATCGCCCAGCTTACCGGCTTCCCATCTCCATGGGGGCTGAAGCAGAAGTCGTTGATCCCACCGGGGCCGGCGACACGGTTGCAGCGGTCTTCACTCTGGCGCTCGCAGCCGGCGCCGAGATGAGGAGCGCGGCTTTCCTGGGCAATCTGGCCGGCGGCGAGGTGGTGCGCAAGCTGGGGGCGGCAACGCTTCGACGGGACGAGCTCCTCCAGGCGCTCGAGCGTACGCACCTGCAGCCGCCGGCTTGACGGTATACTCGCTCCGCGAGGAGGCCCGATTATGACCCAGGTAGCGATTCAAGCGGAGTCTGTCCCGGACAGCGCCTTTGCTGGAGATGTGCCACTGCTGGCGGTGATACGGGGCGACTACGTCGCGGAGGTGCGGCGAGGCACGCTTGCGGTAGCTGATACAGAGGGAAATACCGCCGTGGCCCTGGGAGACGTATCACAGCCGGTCTTTTTGCGCTCGAGCGCCAAACCCTTCCAGGTCATGCCGGCGATTCTGGGCGGCGCGCTGGAACGGTACCGGATCGGACCGCGCGAGTTGGCTGTGCTCTGCTCCTCGCATCGCGGCGAGCCTCGCCACACGGAGACAGTCCTGGGTATTCTGGCGAAGCTCGGGCTCGATGAATCGGCGCTTGCCTGCGGCATCCACCCGCCCGTGAACGAAGCTGTGGCCGAGGCGAGAATCCGAGCAGGCATCGAAGCTTCACCGGTCTGCAACAACTGCAGCGGAGCTCATACGGGGATGCTCATGGCATGCCTCGTCCATGGCTGGCCGATCGACGGGTATGGCGATCCCGACCATCCACTTCAGTTGATGACGCGAGAGATCCTCGCTGACTTTGCCGGTGTCGGGCAAGAACAGGTGACATGGGGAATCGACAACTGCGCCGTGCCGGCGTGGAGGCTTCCCGCGCTCAACGCGGCCCAGGCATTCGCCCGCCTGGCTTCAGGAGAAGCCGTGGATCAGAGTCTGGCTGCGGCGGCACAGCAAATTGTCGCGGCCATGCGAGCCTTCCCGGGCATGGTCGGTGGGATCGACAGCTTCGACACGGACCTGATGGACGTGACCGGTTTGGTCTCGAAAGGCGGGGCAGCGGGATTTCAGGGAATCGGCGTGCCGGCTCGGGGGCTCGGCCTCGCTTTCAAGATGACGGATGGCGGGGCCGGCGGGGCGGCTGTGGCTCTGTGCGTTCTCTCACAGCTAGGAATCGTGGACGACGAACAGTCGAACAAGCTGGCGCACTACGCGAATCCCCAGATCCGGAGCAGGCTGGGAGCTGTGATTGGACGAACGGTGCCGCTCGTTGAACCCGAACGATGAAGCGAACGCGGGTCGGCTTGCTCTTCGGTGGCAAGTCGGGTGAGCACCAGGTCTCGGTGTCTTCCGCGCGTTCATTATTGTCGGCACTCGATCCCGGGAAATATGACGTGGTGCCGATCGGCATTACGCGCCAGGGCCAGTGGCTGATGGCAGCAACGCCGGAGCAGCTTCTCCAGGACGAAGTGATCCTCGAGCTTCCGGGAACCAGCGAGGCTCTGCCGGATGTCACCCATCGGGGCATCGTGCGAGTAGATCCGAGCGGCGGCATCGACGTGCATCAGACGACGGTCGATGTGGTCTTCCCGCTGCTCCATGGTCCGCAGGGCGAAGACGGCACAGTGCAGGGCCTGTTTGAACTGGCGGATATCCCATACGTCGGCTCCGGCGTCCTCGGTTCGGCCGTGTCAATGGACAAGGCAATGATGAAGACGGTGTTCGCTGCGGAAGGGTTACCAGGCGTGCCGTTCCAGCTGGTGAACGCGGTTGAATTGAGTGTTCGCCGAGACGAGGTTGTGAGCCGGATTGAGAACGTCCTCACCTACCCCATTTTCGTCAAGCCATGTAACCTGGGGTCCAGCGTCGGCATCTCGAAGGTGCGCGATAACGAGGAGCTTGTCGTTGCACTGGACCTGGCCGGCCGACACGATCGCCGGCTGATCGTCGAACAGGGGATTGCGGGGCGCGAGATCGAGTGCGGCGTGCTGGGCAACGAGGACCCCGTGGTATCGGTACCGGGTGAGGTAGTAACGGACCACGAGTTCTACGACTTCGAAGCGAAGTACTCGGAGGGAGAGGCTGAGCTGCTCATACCGGCAGATCTTAGCCCGGAGCAAACGGAGCAGGTGCAAGATCTGGCCGTCCGTGCATTTCGGGCGGTGGATGCAGCCGGGTTGGCCCGGGTCGATTTCTTTATCCAAGAAAGCAACGGGGCGGTGCTGCTCAACGAGCTCAATACAATTCCCGGGTTTACCCAGACCAGCATGTATCCCAAGCTCTGGGAAGCTACCGGCGTGCCGTACGTCGAGCTGGCAGACCGGCTGATCGAGTTGGCGTTTCAGCGCCACCGAGAGAGGCGCCGGTAGGGCGGCTCCTGCTAAGATGCCATAGCCACCTCCTCACGATGAATCAAACCTTCGCGTCTCGTGCTTGCGACGCGGACGGTGGAGGCGTAACTCATGCGACGTGCGGCTGTGGTGGTGGTTCTTCTGGTGTTGATCGCTCTGGTGAGCGAGGGCCGTGGCATAGCGAGCCGGGCCGCACCGGCAACGGGTGCGGGCACTGCGACCGCGACTGTTGTCCCGACCGTTCAAGTCTTCGGCAACTTCTGCTTCGGCGGACCGTATCACCAGTTGGTAGCGTGCCCGACGCCAATCGGCGGCACTAGTCGCTCGTTGATTCTGCCCACCAAGACCCTCGATGTGGGCAGCGCCATTCCCGCCCCCGACGGCACCACGACCTATCCGGTCACCCTGACCTCTCGTCTGGCCTGCTTCAGTCAGGGCGAACCCATCCAGCTTTCCGTGCTGGGTAGTCCCAATGCTTCGGCCCTCACGCAGCTCTTCCCGCTGCCCGCGCCCTCTTCCAGCGATGCCACGCTTATCACGTCAGTGGATCGAGTGACCGGCAGCGCGAATTTGTCACTCGAAGTCTTCGACAAGGCGGTGAACAGCCAGGGCGTGGCTCTCAAGGCGTACTGGCCGCAGGAACAGGTTGAGCACATCGACGTCGTGGTGGCGCCGAAGCTCACGCCGACTGCGACCCCGACGGCAACTTCGACCAACACCGCCGTCGCGACCGGCACGCCCGCTCCCACGACCGCCGCGACTCAGACCCCGACGTCGACACCCGTTACGTTCACCGTCCAGGCGTGCGTCGATCCAGCGGTCGCAGCAGGACACACGCTGGGAGGACAGACTGCCACGGTCTACGGCCGCACACTGCCTGGCGCGGCCTGCACCGCTTCGGTCCAGTACCGGCCGACGTACGGCTCCCCATCCGATTTCGACGGCAGCAGCCAGCTCGCGCTGGCCGACGGGCTGGTGCTCTACCCGTTTACCGAGGACAGCACTGGAACGTTTGGGCTAGCAACCGTGAGCTGTGTCCCCCCCGGCGGCGGCGCGGCGAAGATGGCCTGCACCGCTTTCCAGATCGCGCAGACCGGGACGCAGGATTTGCTCACTCAGGATGTGCGAACTTCGCGATTGCAGAATCAGGCTCTGGCGGAGAAGTATTGCCCCGCCGGTTCCGCGGGGTAGGGAAAGTCATTCGGGGGGTCTGCGATTCCCCGAACCCCCCGCTCCGCCGGGGACGTGTGCCGCGAGGCCCCGAGGGAAGCAGCACGTCGCGTCGCGCGGGCGTCACGTGCCTCGCTCCGCAGGGGACGTGTGGCGCGAGGCCCCGGAAGCAGCACGTCGCGTCGCGCGGCCGTCACGGGCAAAGAAAGCGGCTCTCGCGGGGCATCCGGCCAGCCGAAGGACGCGCCTCCCAGGGGACGGCATACGTCACCCGAAGGAAGCGGGGGGTTCGGAGGGGTGCGACCCCCCGAAAGATGTCTCTCGGAAACTCTTTTGTAACCCTATTCTGCTCTGACCGTCAAACGTCAAGCTATTTTGGCCCGCATCCTGCATGAACTTGCATCGGTCCTGGCTCTTTCGCCCCCAATAGTTCTGACGGGTCCCTCGGCAACGAAGGCCGATGGTGCTCCCGCAGCAGGTTGTGAACAGCCGGGACTAGCTGAAGCTTCGCTTCTGCTCCTTGCCGGATTGATAGAGGAGGACCACATGAAGAACATTTCCGGACGCATGAAGATCGGCGCGGTAGCGGCGACCCTTCTGATCGTGCTGGCCGGCTGCGGCGGCGCCGCGACGGGCAAAAACAATAAGACGACGAAGAACGGCAACACCAGGGCCGCCAGCCAGGTTCTGACGCTCAATTACTTCGTCGGAGTCAATGGCCAGCTTGCCGGCTCGCTCGACCCGGCGCAACTCACCTCGGTGGAGGACGCCGATACCGTGCAGCTGGTGCAGGCGGGAATGGTCACGATCGGCACCGACAACAAGGTACAGAATGACCTCGCGTCAAAGGTGAAAGTAAGCGCGAACAAGAAGGTCTTTACCTTCACCATCCGCAAAGGGGCGATGTTCTCGAACGGCGACCCGGTGACGGCGCAGGACTTCGTGTGGACGCTCGATCGAGCGCTCTCCAAGAAAACCGCGTCTCCGGTCGCCTACTACGACAGCCTGATACAGGGCTACGCGGCCTACCATGCCGGCACATCCTCACACCTTGCCGGGGTAAAGGCTCTGAATAGCCACACGCTTCAAATCACCATCAGTAAAGCCGCCCCGTACTTCTTGAAGGCGTTCAGCTATCCGAACAACAATGTGCTGGATCCGAAGGTTATGAAGGGGCACAACTCGACGGCGACGAATAATTACCTCACCAACAACTGCAAGGCCAACATCGGGGCGGGCCCGTTTGTGTTCGTCTGCAAGGGCAACGGGGGGGGCAACGGCTTTTACAAGGGTGGGACGACGCCGAGCTACACGCTCAAGCCCAACCCGAAGTACTACGGACCGAAGGCGACCGTCACGTTGAAGATACCGGCTATCAAGACGGACGAAACGGGCTACTCGCGCTATCTGGCCGGCTCGCTGGACACCGTGGCGATCCCCACGGATCACCTGGCGCAATGGGCGAAGAGCGGCAGTCCTCAATACCACACCTCAGCGGCAGCTACCATCGACTACGTATCTCTCAACACCAAGATGGCGCCCTTCACGAATAAGGACTGCCGTCTCGCCGTGGCGTATGCCCTCAACCGGCAAGCCCTGGCTCACGTTCTGCACGGCGCCGTCAAACCTGACTACGCCATCGTGCCTCAGGGATTCGATGCGTACTTCAGCGGTCACCCCGGCGTGCCGTACTTCAATCTCGGGAAGGCCAAACACCTGGCGAAAGCCGGGCATTGCGGCGCCACGCACGTCACCGTGAAGTACAACACCGGGACGACCGATAACGACAACCTGTTCTCGGCGATCGTGGCGATGATGAACAACGCCGGCTTTAAAGCGAAGGTCGATCCAATCACCGTCAACGACTGGATCACCGTGGTCAGCAGCCCGATGTCGAAGACCAACACCCAGGCCACGCGTAACGGCTGGCAGCAGGATTACCCGGACCCACAAGACTTCATTAGCCTACTGTTCCGCTGCGGCAACTCGTACGACATCGGCCAGTGGTGCAACACGCAGTTCGAGCACCTGGTCGACAAGGCCGACGTGAACTTCAACAACATGCAGCGCATTCAGCAGTACGTCCAGGCCGAGAAGATCGCTCTCAATAACGGGATTCCGGTGATGGTCGATCAGGGTGTCCACCACGACCTCATCAAGACCTACGTACATGGGTTGATACCGAGCGTGGCATACTTCGATCTCAAGCCCAAGAACCTCGACTGGTCCAAGGTGTACATCAGCAAGCACTGAGGATTGGGGGGCTGCCGTCTGTAGC
>JBOGSL010000134.1:0-2604 GCA_050695395.1 Chloroflexota bacterium
GTGCTGCGGAGGAAGCCCGTCCCAAGCGGCTCGCGGACTGAGCCCGCCAGCGTGGCGACGTCGGGTAAGCGGTTGCGCAACGTATCATAATCGGTGCGGTTCTTGCCGTCGTGAATGCGGCTGGAGCCGGCGAACAGTCAGGGTGAATCGAGGGTAGAGATCGATTGGCGGGGTCAGAAGCACTTTATGAACGAGCGACGCGGGACTGATGTGTGACAACTGCTCGCCACATCGGGCCCACCGCGAGAACGTTGGGCACGAGCGGCTTGGCGAAGTCAAAGGTACGCGAGTCGTCGCGCGTCCTGTTGCGTCGCGGGGACAGGAGGGCGAATCCGCGTCGAAAACGGGGTTCTTGCGATCCTCGATCACCCGGAAACAGCTGCTGCAGGCGTTCGGCGGCGGTTTGGGGCTCGCGTTTGCGGGCGGCCTGCTGGACCGAGCGTTCAGTGGGGCAAGCAAATCTGATGCGGCGGATCACCTCGTCCTCATCGTGCTGGACGGCGCCCGCCCCGAGTACTTCAACTTTCCAGGCATACCGAACGTGCGCCGGCTCATCCGCGATGGAACCCAGTACACCAATGCCTTCTCGGGAATCCTCGAATCCGAAACGCCCCCAGCCCACGTGAGCATCGCCACCGGCTGCGAACCCCGACACAACGGCGTGGTGAACTTTTGGTGGGGTAGCCCCCGGAAACACGAGATCAGTCTCTTCGATCCGGTCAAGATCAACGACGGTGATATGGAGGCTATCGTCCGCAAGGCAGGAGTCCCGACGATTGCGAGCCTGGTGCACGAGCAGCGGCCGGGCTCGAAGGTCGTCGCCCTCTCCGGCAGTAAGTACTACGCTGCCGATGCACTGGGCGGCCCGGACTCGGATGCCACGATGTACTTCTACGGGACGCCAAGCGGCCAGTTTGTGCCTACCGCCGTGCCGATGCACGAACCTCCGGCCGGTGTTCTCACCTCGCCCGGTCTGACTACCAAGAACTACCGCATACCGACCGGGGTTGAGAATCACCTCGCGATGAAACTTGCCGTCGATACCTTCAACCGCATGCGGCAGCAGGTGACGTTGATCAACATGCCGGAGTTCGACTGGCCCCTGGGTCATGTCGATGGTGGCATCGTCGATCGCGCCAAAGCCATCGAGCTCATGCAGAGCTTCGATCGCGACCTCGGTATGCTCCAGAACGCATTGCGACGGGCGGGAGTTCTTGATCGCACGCTGTTCGTGTTGATGGCCGACCACGGCATGATTCCGCTGCAGCGGCGGATCGACAGTGAAGTTCTGGATCACGCCGTCGAGGCGACCGGAACGTCGATCGTGACCTCGAGCTACAACACCGGTGCGTGCTACTGGCTGCAGGATTCATCGCAGGCGTCCGCCGCCGCTAAGAATATCGCCGTCCTCAAGAGTCCGTTGATCCAGGCGGTCTACTCGCTGGATCGTACGGCGCAGGTCCCGTCCTACCGTCGCGTCAGCGACGGATCCATGCAGCACGATTCACACGTCGAGACGGCAAACCAGTACCTGCTCTCGACCTTCGTCGGACCCAACGCGCCGGATGTCATGGTGGCGTTTGCGGAGGGGGTTGGATGTGAACCCGGCGGCCAGGCTGGTTGGAAGGGAGACCACGGAGGTGCTAGCTGGACCGCTCAGCATCTTCCCTTGATCCTTTCCGGCCCGGGTGTCCGGGAAAATCACGTGTCTCACGCTCCCGCGCGCTTGATTGATGTCGCGCCGACAGCCCTCCAGGTGCTCGGAGTGGCGCCTCATGGCATGCGCGGCACAATCCTCGCCGATGCACTCGAGGCTCCCCCCGGGGCGGCGGTCCATCGACAGGGAGCCATGACGCGAAGCATGGAACCGGTGGTCCAGGCCCTCCAGAACGAGTCGCTCCTGGAAGTCAGCGCAGGAGCGTGAATGGTAGTACTTCGGGTACGCGTGGCTACGCGATCCGAAGCGCGGCTCTCGACCTACTCCGTGAATCTGGCCAGGTAGTCCCGCATGTAGTCTTCGGTGCCGATCACGCGGATAATGGCTGTGTAGGGGGAGCAATGCTTGGGCACGTTTGTAGTCAGCAAAACGTAGCCGGCCTTGGTTGCCCACTTAACTTTTGCCGCCATAACGTCCGACGCCGACGAGGCATTGCCGGAAAACCGGCTAGCGGCAGGAACAATATCAAACGGTTCGCGCTCGCCAACGGTCTCGATAAGCTGGATGGCGCAGAGCGCTCCTGCTGGTCTATTTGTCGGCTCCACGGTCGTATTGGGTGACTCCATAGTTCTCTCCTGCCTTCCCCGTCCTACGCGATCGGTGAAGCTACCAAAATCGGGATCGAACCCGCCCAGATGAAAGCGCTGTTCTCGCCTTGTGTCCAAGCTGTCCGAATTGTTGACCTGATGCATTGTAGGCGCTTTTCGTAATCACCGATCGAACAAACTTACGATCGTCTACTGGGAGTCCAACTGAAAGAAGTGCCCTGATCCTTGAGCCGCCGGCGTCTCCTTCCTGCCTTCGGAAAGTCTTTCCCGTGTCGTGGAGGAAGGATTCGGGCTCTCAGTTGCCGGCGTCTCCTTCCTGCCACTCGGCCATGATTCGTC
>JBOGSL010000135.1:0-16036 GCA_050695395.1 Chloroflexota bacterium
CTACTACTGGTTCCCGAAGATGACCGGCAAGAAGATGAATGAAACGCTAGGCAAGATCAACTTCTGGACGATGTTCCTGGGCTTCAACGGCACGTTCATCACGCTAGCAATAGTGGGGATGCAAGGCATGCCCCGTCGCGTACCGTTCTACTTCCCTCCGCTGCAAATCACGAACGACATCGCGACCTATTTCGCGTACTTGTTGGGTGCGTCCTTCTTCCCATTCCTGGTGAATCTTGTCTGGACCTGGGTCTGGGGCGAGAAGGCAGAGGAAAACCCGTACCAGTCACGCAGCCTCGAGTGGTTGCTGCCGACGCCGGTTCCACCCGAGAACTTCGAGGAAACACCGCTCATAGTTGCCGGGCCGTATCAATACGGACTGCCGGAAGCTCGGCCCATGGCCGTACTCAAACCGTCTGAGAGCACCGCCGGCGCCAAGCCCGCGGGAAGCTAGAGGAGGAACAGAGCGTGGACGCATCAACCGAGGTATCCAGCACCGTAAGGCCAGAGGCGCACTACGCGACGACGCCCGCTCAGACGCTGGATGGTCGTCTTTCGATGCTCGCATCGCGGATGACCTACGTGGCACTCTCGTTTTACTTCGCGGCGTTCTACTTCGCGATAATCTACCTGCAGCTCATTAACGAGAACGGCCTCTGGATGGCCAAGGGCGTCCATCGCCCGACGCTCTGGTTCGGCATCGTTGAGATGGGGCTTATTCTCGGCGCCGGCATCGTCTACTTCTGGGGACAGTGGTACGGTGTGCGGGAGAACAAGTACGGACAACTGAAGATCTCCCTCTGGATTGCCGCCATCCTCGGTGTCATTGCAGTCGGATTCCACATTTACGAGCTCCACGCCCCCAATTACGGCGGCGGCGGTCCGGGGCCGGGCTTCCTTCAGAGCGGCGGCTATGCCAGTGTCTTTACCGGTGTCGAAGGTATGTACACGCTGCTCCTGGCTGTCACGGTGCTGGGACTGATCGGCATGGCGATCCGGGCATCGCGAGGCATCTTCCAGCGGCAAGAGGCAGGCGCCGCCCGTATCAACGCCTTCGGCGAGTTCTGGGGCTGGATGTCGGCTCTGGCCCTACTCAATTTCCTGGCACTCTACGTGCAGCCGTTCTTCCCGATTCGCTAGGAGCACAATCTGATGGTGTGGCAGATCGTTTTGCACGACTGGGCCTTCCAGCCGACCGTTATTGTTCCTCTGGTGATAGCTGCCGTCCTGTACGCTCGCGGCATCCGAACGTCAATGCGCATCGTCCCGGCCGACCGCCGTGTGACGCGACGCTGGAACGCCGTCTCGTTTTTTGTCGCCTTGCTGATCATCTTCGGAGCTCTCGAAGGACCTCTGGACATATTGGCGGACCAGTTGTTCTGGCCGCACATGATCCAACACCTTTTGCTCATCATGGTGGCTGCTCCGCTCCTTCTCCTCGGGGATCCGGTGATCCCGCTGCTGCGCGGTGTGCCTCTCGGGTTGCGTCGCAGCATCGCCGGCACCGCAATGAAGCAGAGCTGGCTGCATCGCCTCGGTCACTACCTGTCGTGGATCCTTCAGCCGGTGCCGGCCGTCACCATCTTTCTGGTCGACCTGTACCTGTGGCATTGGGATTTTCTCTTCAATCTCACGCTTCGGAACGAAGTGGTGCACGATTTCGAGCACCTGTGCTTCCTCGCTACCGCGCTACTCTTCTGGAGTCAGGTGATCGATCAGCGGCCCCTCAGCGCTCGCCTGAGCTACGCGCAGCGGACTGTCTACACGGTCGTTGCGTCTGCTCTCGGTAACATTCTGGCGATGTACTTTGTCTTTTCACCGCGTCCCGTGTATGCGGTATACGCACACCTGTCGCATCGTCTCTTCGGTTTGGGAGCCGTGGCCGACCAGCAGTATGCCGGCGCCATCATGTGGGTGCCCGTACTCTTGCTGTTTGGTGGCTCGTTTGCGATCTGCTTTTACAAGGCGCTGAGCGAAGACAGTTCTCAAGGCCGGTTTCCGGATACCGGCTCGAGCGATGTTCACCTGCCCTATGAATCGGCCAAGTAGCCGGGCCAGGAGGATTGCGAGATGAAGCGAAGCAAGTGGTCGGTACTCTGGGTGACTGTAGGAGCGATCGTCGTCATCCTCATCACCATCGCCTACGTGTTGGGCCTGTCCTATAGGCCCGCGTACGGTTCGTCGAGATCCTCAAACGCCTATGCGGAAACTATCTCGACCGCACCCAATGGCCAGAAGCACGTCCACCTCAACCTAAACATCGTGGTGGAAGTGGGCACGGGTCCGCATGCCGATTGGCTCGGATACCAAACCAGAACAAGCCCGCCGCATCCGGGTCCGATCTTCAACGTGCCGGCGGGAGCGCTGGTCACCGTTGATATCCATAACTACGACAGCCGTACCGCCCTCAGGAACACCTTCTTTACGCTCGTTCAGGGAACGGTGGGAGGAGTTGAGTACGTCGGCGGCAAGAAGGTCAAGGTGATGAACCCGGCTCTAACCTCGCATACCTTCACGATTCCGCAGATGGGCGTGACCGTTCCGATGGAGGGAGTTTCAGATACCGCCAAGCCAACGCAGTACGAGGACATGCGGTTTACCTTCAGAGCTACGAAAAAGAAGGGTGAGTATCGCTGGCAGTGCATCGTGCCGTGCGGATCGGGCCTGTACGGCTTCGGTGGTCCGATGCAGCAGCTCGGTTACATGGACGGTTGGATCACCGTCACCTAGGAGAACCGAAAGTAAGAGGAGGGCAAGGCTCCATGCGAAGCGCGAATCACGGCGTTCGAATCGCGGTCATCTGGGTGGTGGTCTCCATCATTGTCGAGATCCTCATCTCGATTGCTCCAGTTCCTGCCCCGTCCGCTTCCGAGCAGGCGGAGGGTGTGCGGCAGACCATTTACATGTTGCTGTACCTGGGTGGACCCATCTTCGCCCTCATCTGGGTCTTGCTGGTCTACGAGCTTCTAACCTTCCGACGACGCCGAGGCGAAGCCGAGGACGAACCTCTTCCCCGACCCGACAGCGGCCCGGTGCTTACGCTGTGGGCCGGCGTCAGCTTCCTCATCGTTCTGTTCCTGGCCGGATGGGGCACATTCACGCTCAAAGCCATAACGGAGGCGAACGGTCCTCACCCCTTTCCGATTCAGGTCATAGGCCAGCAGTGGAAGTGGACCTTCCGCTACCCTACCTACGGCGGGATGGAAACCGGCGATCTGTACGTTCCGACCAGCACTCCCATCGTGTTCCGGATCACCTCTCTTGACGTTGTCCACAGTTTCTGGCTGTACAACCAGGACATCAAGGAGGATGCCGTTCCGGGCGTGCAAAACATCGCCTACATGGAAGTCCATGGCACGGGCCACAGTCTGCCCAACGGGACCAACTGGGTAAAATGCAATGAGTTGTGCGGTCTCTGGCACGGCTATATGAAAACACACATGAACATTCTCACCAAGTCCCAGTTCCGCTCGTGGGCCAACCACCAGCTCGCCTACGAGAAGTCCACTGGCTTTCTCAAGTACTTGCCTCCCTACAGCGCGACCTACTTCCCGGCACCCAACTGGCCGGGAGCGCCTCAGGATCAGTCTCCTTAGTGATGGCGACAGAGATCGCGCGGCAAGGGGCGACGGCCCTTATCATCCTCCTGTTCGGTGTGGCGGCCGGGCTCGTGGTCTACGGCGCGTTCTCGTTCAAGGGAGTTGAAGTGGCGGAAGGCGGCGGGAGATTTGTGAACATGCGCCTCGAGGTTCTCTGGACGGCAATCGCGGCTGCTATTCTCCTGGCCATCTTCATCTACACTCGGTAGGGAGAAGACATTGGCGGTAACCGACCGACCGATTGAGGTGCTTGCCTCGTGCCCGGCACGCGTCTCGCGGACCACCCTCGGCGCATACGTGGCACTCACCAAGCCGCGCATCATGAGCTTGCTGCTCTTCACCACGCTCGCCGCGCTCTTGATGGCGCAGCGCGAGTATCCGGTGTCCGGGTCGCGTTTTATCGTCGTCCTGGTCTGCACCCTCATCGGCGGAGCAATGGCATCGGGCGGTGCGGCCGCGCTGAATTGCTACATCGATCGTGATATCGATGAGCTCATGGCGCGCACCAAGCGTCGCGCTATCCCGGCCGGCACCCTAACGCCGACCCAGGCGCTCTACTTCGGCTTGACGTTGTCGGCTGCGTCCGTGGCTCTGCTGGCGCTGACCACGAATATGCTAGCTGCCGGTCTCGCCCTGCTGGGTAACGTCTTCTACGTTGTGATCTACACCCTCTGGCTGAAGCGTGCCACCACGCAGAACATTGTGATTGGCGGTATCGCGGGCGCGATTCCACCGCTGGTCGGCTGGGCTGCGATAACGGACTCTCTAGCCCTTCCGGCCATTCTCCTCACCGTCATCATCACGTACTGGACGCCGGCGCACTTTTGGGCTCTAGCCCTGCTGGTGCGCCGCGATTACAATCGAGCTCGCGTTCCCATGCTGCCCGCCGTCACCAGCGAACGCCATGCTCAGTGGCAAATCCTGGTGTACGCGCTTCTGGTGGTGATTGCCAGTTTGCTGCTCTTCGCGGTGCACGCCATGGGGGTGATCTATCTCATTGCGGCCATCGCTCTCGGCGGCGGATTTGTGTACCACGCCGTCTCGCTTCGCGAGCATGGCTCGGCCCGACAGGCGCGGCGCACCTTTATGTACTCCAACTACTATCTGGCCGCGCTTTTTGCCTTCATGATCGTGGACCGGATCATCGGCCTGTAGAAGGGCCTCACCGTGCTCGCATCTTGGTCCCGCCCGGCTCGGGCGTTGCGCCTCACCGGACGTTTCCTGGCGATCGGCGTGGTGCTGCTGGTGCTGATCGGGCAGGGCATCTTCATGGTGACCTTGATAAAGAATGAAAACGCAGCACCCCCGCACGTCACGACGCATGGTTCCGCGCTCGCCAGGCGCATCGAGACCGATCTCGCCACGGCGCTCGGCTCAAGCGATCGAGGAGTTCGCCGGTTCCGGCTCGTGTCGCTTGGGGCGGCGAAGTCGGGGCACCGCCTTCATGAGGCCGTGATTCGTTGGTCCATCAACAACGACATGGCAGAGGGAACACTGGGGAATGGGGCGCAGCTCGATGCCTACAGCGCTTTTCGAGTACTCTACTCGTCCGGTTTGCCGCTCGCCAATGTGCGGTTGATCGGCACGTACCCTGTACCCGATTCCCGGGGACAGAGGAGCGAGACCGTGGTCATGCGTCTCTCCCTCTCCCATCGTATGGCACATACCTTAACGGTCGACGGCTGGGACAATCTCGATGCCTCGGCCGTCTGGCCGCTGATCAACCGTCAGTATGTGGCTCGGCAGTTTCAGCCTCAGTCTCAGGAAGAGTAGGGGCCCGAAGCGAAGGAGATCATTTCGCCGGTCGCGACGCTCTCGACATTGTCGCCGGGCTTGATCCCTGCCGAGCCGTGCGAGCTGCTCCGCGTCTCTCGGTAAGGGCTCGGTCAACCGCGGCGCTGACTGCCGGTAAGGGGTTCGCCCCGTTGACTGTGACCAGCTTCCCTTGATGAGCATAGTAGTCGATCACGGGCAGGGTTTGGCGCTGGTACACTTCCAGGCGGCGACGAACGGTGTCAGGGATGTCGTCCGTTCTCTGCTCGGCATGACGACGACCATTGAGGCGGCTGAGCAGCACCTCTGTCGGCGCAGTGATATCTAGTGCCACGCCCACGGACCGGCCTCGTTTTGCGAGATCTCGATCGAGTGCCTCGGCCTGAGCGATAGTTCGCGGAAAACCGTCGAGAATGAAGCCGCGCCGGGCGTCGGACTGACGCAAACGAGCAAGCACGAGGTCGGAGGTCAGATCGTCGGGAACATAGGCACCACGCTCAACGTGAGAGGCTATTTCGCCTGCCAGAGGGCTCTGCTCTGCAAGAATTGCACGAAACATCTCGCCGCTGGAGATATGGGGTATGGCGAACGCGGTAGCGATACGTTCGGCTTGGGTGCCCTTTCCTGCTCCAGGAGGTCCCATCAACACGATGTCCATCGGTTCCGTCGCCACCATGATTTCAGCATAGCTAGTCTTGTGTCATCGTGGCAGCCTGCTGCACAATCAGGCATCGCCGTAGCCGCGGGCCGGTCCCTGCTCCGGGAGTCCGCGGGGCGACATGCGTAGAGAGGAAGGGATGTCGAAGCGAATCGTCGTTACGGGCATGGGCTGTGTCTCGCCGCTCGGCAACGACGTGGAAACTACCTGGTGTTCGATGAGGCGCGGGCTATCCGGTATCGGCCCAATCACTCGTTTCGATGCTAGCAACCTTCCGGTGCGTATCGCGGGCGAAGCGACCACGTTCGATCCGTCATCAATTCTTGATCGACGCGAAGTGCGCCGGATGGACCGCTTTCAGCACATGGCGTACGCGGCGGGCGCCGAAGCCGTTGCCATGTCCGGCTACCAGATCACAGCCGATAACGCGAACCGCACGGGTGTGCTCGTTGGATCCGGCATTGGTGGAATCCAGACTCTAACCGAACAGATCAAGGTGCTCGAATCACGCGGCGCGAGCCGGGTGAGCCCGTTTCTTATCCCCATGATGATCATCGATCTTGCAGCCGGCAAGCTTTCAATTTTGCTTGGCGCCAAGGGGCCGAATTTCAGCACGGTATCCGCATGTGCCAGCGGGGCGCATGCTATCGGCGAAGCTGCAGAAATCATCAGACGTGGCCAGGCCGATGTGATGATAGCGGGCGGCGCGGAGGCTGGGCTGGTCGAGATTGGAGTGGCGGGCTTTGCCGCCATGCGCGCTCTGTCCACGCGAAATGATGAGCCGGAGCTGGCCAGCCGGCCGTTCGATCTGAAGCGTGACGGCTTTGTGATGGCCGAGGGAGCGGGGATAGTGGTCCTCGAGGAATTCGAGGCGGCGAGGCAGCGCGGCGCCCGCATTTTGGCGGAGTTGGTCGGCTATGGCTCCAGCGGCGACGCCTCGCATGTAACCGACCCGGCGCCGGGCGGGGAAGGCGCCGCTCGAGCCATGCAGGCGGCGCTGGATGACGCCCTCTTGCCGCCAGAAGAGATTCAATATCTCAACGCACACGGCACGTCGACCATGGTGGGAGATATTGCTGAAACCGAGGCAATCAAGAGCGTGTTCGGGGACCACGCCGGAAACCTAGCGATTAGCTCCACGAAGTCGATGACGGGACACCTGATGGGCGCGGCGGGTGGCCTGGAGGCCGTGGTGTGCATCCAGGCGCTCCGCGACGGTTTCGTGCCGCCGACGATCAATTACGAGAATCCCGATCCGGAGTGCGACCTTGACTACGTCCCCAACGTCGGCCGTCCAATGAATCTGACGTCGGCGATGAGCAATTCCTTTGGGTTTGGCGGGCACAACGCTTCTCTCATTTTCCGAAGAGTGGGTGATCATGGCTGATTCAACGCTTGATCCGGAAGTTCTCAGGAAGCTGCTCGATCAGTTGCAGGGGACCGACGTCGACGAGCTCGAGCTCGTTGCGGGCGAGACGCGTGTCATTGTGCGGCGAGAACCGGGCGCGACAGCGTCTGAAGCGCCGGCAGAGCTACACGAAGCGCACGGCGCGGCGCTCGTAGCCCCCCTGGCCGGTGTCTTCTACGGCCGCCCTTCGCCCGAGCTCCTGCCTTACGTCTCAGTGGGAAGCGTGGTCTCCGAGGGAGACGTGGTAGCGCTGATCGAGACCATGAAGCTCTTTAACGAGGTGGTCTCCGAGCTAGCCGGTGAGGTGGCGGAGATACTGCACAGCGACGGTGACGTTGTTGAGGCGGGGCAGCCGCTCATGTATTTTCGTCAGATCGGCTCGAATCAATGACAAACCCCACGATCCGCGGATGGGGTATGTATGTGCCGGAGCGGGTGCTTACCAACCACGACCTGGAGAAGCTGGTCTCTACCTCCGACGAATGGATCACGACCAGAACGGGCATCAAGCAGCGCCATATCGCCGCGCCGGAAGAGACGAGCTCGTCTATGGCGGTCGAGGCCGGACGGAAGGCGATTGACCGCGCAGGATTGACGCCGACCGATATTGATTTGGTGATCGTCGGAACGGCTACTCCGGACTATCAATTTCCGGCCACCGCTTGTTTGGTGCAGAACGCGCTGGGCGTGCCCGGCGGCGCCTTCGACATCGAGGCCGGGTGCACATCGTTTATGTCGGCTCTGTCCGTGGCGTCGGCGATGGTATCGGCTGGACTCGAGCGCAACGTATTGGTAATTGGTAGTGAGGTTTTGTCTCGCATTCTGGACTGGCGAGATCGCGCGACCTGCGTGCTCTTTGGGGACGGCGCCGGCGCAGTGGTCGTTTCGGCCGGCGCAGGGACCTTCGAGCCGCGGTACGTGCTGGGGTCCGACGGGGCGGGCGGGCCGGCTCTTCTCTTGCCGGCGGGCGGAGGGCGCACCCCCGCCACGTCGCAAACTGTCGATGACAATCTTCATGTGATCAAGATGGCAGGGCCCGAGGTATTTCGGTTCGCCACCCGAGTGGTGGTGGATGCCACTCTCGAGGTCCTATTGAAGGCGGCCCTCACCGTCGACGACATCGATCTCTTCATTCCGCACCAGGCAAACCGCCGTATTATTGATGTTGCCGTCCACAGGATCGGCATTCCCAGCGAGAAGGTCTTCGTCAACCTGGACAGGTACGGCAACACGTCGAGCGCCTCGATCCCGATCGCGCTCTGCGAGGCCGAGCAGCAGGGGAGGCTTTATCCGGGTGCGATCGTAATCATGGTCGGCTTTGGGGCTGGATTAACGTGGGGCGCCGGTGCAATCGAATGGGCCGCTGATCCGATGCGGGGCCCGACTACTCGGCAAGCTCTAACAGGCTCAGAGCTTGCTGCTCCAGCTTCTCCATGACGGCAGCCTCCTCATCTGTTCGGTGCGCATAGCCGAGAAGCTGGAGAGCGCCGTGGATCGTGAGCCAGGCTAGCTCCTTTGCCGCGCTGTGCCCCAGATCCTGCGATTGCCGCTCCACGTGCGGATAGCTCAGCACGATTTCGCCGAGCGGTCTCGGCATAGCGCCGAACACAACCGCGTCATCGCTGTCCGTAAACGCGAACGAAAGCACGTCGGTCGGCCGATCCACTCCCCGATACTCACGGTTGAGACGGCGGATTTCGTCCTCATCGGCGACGAGGACGCTCACCTCGACGCTCTGCTCGGAGCGCGGCGTCGCTCCTACTGCAAGGGCCGCCTCAACTGCTCGGCAAATCAGGTCGTTGTCGATCCGGGAGGCGTATCCAGACTGCACATCAATGAGGACGGAGAGAGCGTCACTCACTGACCGCGTGGCGATCCGGCAGGAGCCTAAGCGGCTCCTGCTCCGGATACTCGACTCTGGGATGGTAGAGGCCATTGAGGATGGCGCAGTAGGCTTCGCGGGCACCATTCAGGTCCTGCAGCGTGAGAGGACACTCGTCGAGTTGGCCCTGCTCCACTCGCTCCTGGAAAATGCGAAACACGATCTTGGCGATGTTCTCCTGGGAGTGGTCATTGGCCGCCCGCACGGCAGATTCGCACCCGTCGGCAAGCATCAGCAGGCCGGTCTCTTTTGAAGAGGGCCGTGGACCGGGATACCGGTAGGCACTCGTGTCGATACGGTCGGCCCCTTGCTCCTGTCGGGCTCTATGCAGGAAGTACTGAATAGCCATCGTGCCGTGGTGCTCGCTGATGGCGTCCAGAATCGCTCGAGGGAGTTTGTACTGACGCGCCAGGCGCTGCCCCTGCGTTACGTGGCCACGGATGAGCCGGGCGCTCTCGTGCGGGGCGAGCTCATCGTGAATATTGCCCATGCCAAGCTGGTTTTCCGAGAAGCAGAGCGGATTGGTAACTTTGCCGGCATCGTGATACAGAGCACCAAGCTTTGCCACCAGCGGATTGGCGCCCACTTCTTCCGCTGCCCGCTCCACCATGCTGGCGACGATGAGACTGTGATTGTAGGTACCGGGAGCCTTCACCATGAGCCGTCGGAGAAGCGGCTGGCTCGGTTGACCTAACTCCAACAACTGTAACGACGTTGTAACGCCGAAGTAGCCGGCCAGCAGAGCGAAGCCTCCGAGAGCAAGTGTGGCAGAGGCGAATCCATTAAATGCGGCAGCAAGAGCGTAGTCCTCGAGCCCGGTGAGATCGAATCCCCCTCCGCTGAACGAGAATGCCAGCAAGACCGCGAAGGAAAGAACAGCGATGAGGACGCCGGCGAGGAGGAACTGGCGCACTTCTCGCACCCGGCGAACCACCAGAACCCCGCCCACGCTCGAAATGAAGAAGTACATGGTCAGCTCAAAGGAACCGGCCACGAGCCAGCCGGCCAGGAAGGCGAGCACGAGCGCCATCGCGATACACACCTCGGGCGCCATCAAGACCGCCGCAAACGTAGCCGCGCCGGCGATGGGGAGAAAAAAGGGAAGCAACATGTGGCCAGTCGCGAGAGTCTGGGCCGTCGCCACTGCCAGGACTGCGCTCGCGTCGATCAGAATCAGTAAGCGGGGGTTTCGCAGAATCGTGCGGTCAAAGGCATACATGTGCCACAGGAGCATCCCGATAGCGATGGCGCACAAGAGAAGCGTTCCCAGCAGGGCGAGACCGCCCGGCTTATCGTCGAGGCCCAGCGCCTTCAACTTCGCCATAACCCCGGCGGTGACGAGGTCACCGCGCCGCACAACCACCTCTCCCGGATAGACTATTCCGCGAACCGGCGCCACGAGCCTCGCGGCGCGCTGCTGTTCGTGTTTGGTTGCGGTCAGGTCTGGAACGAACGTAGGGGCAAGAAACTCCTGCAGAATCTCCCGAACCGCGCCGCGTTCTTGTGAGGTGATCCTGGAGGGAATCGTGCCGATGAGGCCGATTTCCGTGCTGGTCCGCTGGTCCGCGGTGAAGCGCCACGTCAAAGCTTGGTGCAGTAGCGAGATGCTTAGGCTGCGAACGCTCGCGAATTCCTGAGCAGAAAGCAGCGGAAACTGCCGAAGGCCGCCCCGGGGCAGCCCGGGAGGGAGAAGGCCACGAACGGTGCCCACTCTAGCGTGGGACGGTAGAGTGTCAACAAAAATGGGAGCGACCCGCTCGAGAAAAGCGGCGGCCTGGGCGAGACCGTGACGGGCCACCGAAGGGTCTGGTTGGTAGACGACGGACACGGCCGCAGAGACTTGCTTGCGCTTCAGGAGCGTCGCTGCCCGATCGACGTACGACGCCTGGTGCTGGGCGACCACCGTTTCCCCAGCAACTGCGCCCACATGGAGCGACGACGACTGCGGCCGCACGGCCAGCAAGAACGTGAGGACAGCGATCAAGGCGCAAGCGTTGAGCGCGATCAGCAAGCGGCCCGCGCCTGCTGTGGGCAAGGCCGGGGCGGAAAACCTGGTTCGGAGCTTATGTGCCAGGCAAGCCTCAAGTATCTGGGGTGACAGTGGGGAGAGACCAGGCCGGAATCCGCGTCACCGCCGTCTGCTCCCATGATACTAAAGAGCGAGACATCCTGCCGTCACTGTTGAGGTGTGGCGCGGTAGTCGTTGCCGGTGATAACGTGGATACCCTGTCCGGTGCGGTTTTGGACGAGCGGTACCTGCAGCAGATTCGCCACCTGTTGCGCACCCATGACGGTCCTTTTACCACTCCTGGATCCGACGACCACCCCCGTTTTCACTTGTCGAAGGGCCTGGGCCGACCGAACGTCCGCCACGTGCACTCCGACATTCGTTAACCATGTCGCAAGATCGCCTGCCTGGCCGTTCTGGCCCGTGCCGTTCACCACGGTAACAGCGGCGCGCGTCGGCGCAATTTTTCCGAGGACGCGTTGTGCCAGGCGGTGAAGACGGAGTTCGTGGGGTAGTAGGACCGAAGCGACGCCGACCCGGTAGGGGGCGACGGCGCCACTCGAGGTATCGACCGCGCCGAGATGAATTCGTGAGGCCGGCAGAAGATTGAGCTGTCGCACCAGGCTCAACGCCTGATCGTATGGGAAGTTCGTGGTCACGTGCCCGGCAAGGTTGTCGAGGATGGTCGGCAACTGCAGCAGGTTCTTCGGTAGCGCGATGGCCCGGCGAAACGAGAGAGCAAGGCCCAGCTCTGCCCGCGGCGTTTGGGGGTCGCGCCCTCCGACCAAGCCCGGGGCGCGCTTTGTTCGCAGGCCGCCGAGGCTTCGAATCAACTGTTTGAAGTCAGGCTGGTGAATCGCCGCATAGTACGGGATCGGCGTGTCGAGAGCTCCCTCGGTGCTTACCAGCAACGATTTTGCGCCGCCTTCCGTCGCAGCTTCGCCAATCGGTGCGTCTCCAAACCCTGGAATCGTAACCCAGAGCGTCGACGGCAGAGCAAGAATGCCGGCGCGGTGAGACCGCGGGTGATAGGACACGACGAGCAGGCTGTCCACCGTGCCGTGACGCCCGAGACCAATCAGGAGTGCAGCGAGGGGCTGCTTACCGTTCCAGGGCAGCGCACCAGACTGCCGCTGCATGAAGGCAGCCGCGCCGCCGCCCGGCCAGAGCAGGGACATGGCACCCGCAAAGACCGTCACCACCATAATCACAACGACGGCGAGGCCCGCTATGGCCAGGGGGCGGCCCCGTCGGTTAGAAGGCGCACGCGCCGTCTTTACCCTCAAGCCTTCTCCATCCCGCGTTCACCGTACCACGTTTAGCAGCCCAGACGCACGCCCGGACGTCATGGGCCTGGCCGAAAGCGCCCGGACCGTGGACACCGCGACGTGGGGTCGGGTACCCTTAGAGTGATCGTGCTAGGCGGGGAGCTAGCGGTGCCCTGTACCCGCAATCCGCTCTAGCGGGGCTGAATTCCATGTTCGAGGCGCGGGACAGCCGCGACTGCCCGTTCTACCCGGCGTTGAAAGCCTGGTTCTACGCGGCGAAGCCTTGTGAATCCCGTCAGGTCCGGAAGGAAGCAGCGGTAAACAATCAGCTTCGGGTGCCGTAGAGCAGCCTGGCCCGAGTCGGGCGTTCAGGTAAGGCGAGTGGCTCGATGTCGACAGCGTGGTGCACGATCGTGGAATCATCAGGCGGCCGGAGACAGTCCGGCCGCCTTTTCTCACGCAGCCGTTACCGCCGGACGGCTGTGCCCGATGGCATTACCGGAGGTCTGATCGAAGAGATGCAGATTGGCCTGATCGAATCCGATGGTAATCGGTTGCTCGGGGCGAACATCAGAGTTTGTCGAGAACCTTGCCGTTAGCGTGCTCTCACCTTTTCCTACGTAGACGAGAATCTCGTTACCGAGGTGCTCGACAACCTCCACGGTTCCCGATAGAGTATTCGGAGCACCGCCGTTGGCCCCACTCACCGGGTTGATGTGCTCGGGGCGGATGCCAAGCAGAACGTTACCAGTCCCTTCCGCCCGTGCCGCAACGCTCAGCGATTCGGGCAGCTGCACGGTGAATCCCTGGCCCTCAACTGATAGTCGACCTTCGGTTTGCTTGAGCGCGCCGGGAAGAAGATTCATCGCGGGACTGCCGATGAAGCCGGCCACGAAGGTGTTGTTCGGATAGTCGTAGAGAATCTGGGGGCGATCAACCTGCTGCAGGAAACCGTCCTTCATCACGGCGATGCGATCGCCCATCGTCATCGCTTCCGTCTGATCGTGGGTGACGTAGACCACGGTGGTGTTGAGACGCAGGTGCAGCTTGCTGAGCTCGGCGCGGGTCTGGACGCGAAGCTTCGCATCGAGGTTCGACAGCGGTTCGTCCATTAAGAAGACGGCCGGATTCCGCACGATTGCACGTCCCAATGCGACTCGCTGCCGCTGCCCTCCGGAGAGCTGTTTCGGCTTGCGCTTGAGCAGACCGTCGATGCCCAGGATATCGGCGGCTTCCTCAACGCGTCGTTTGATCTCCGTCTTTGGCGTCTTGCGAAGCTTCAAGCCGAATGCCATGTTATCGTACACATTCATGTGCGGATAGAGGGCATAGCTCTGGAACACCATCGCAATATCGCGATCTTTGGGGGACAGGTCGTTGACCACGCGGTCTCCGATACTGATGTCGCCTTCCGAGATGTCATCCAGTCCGGCGACCATACGAAGGGTGGTGGTCTTGCCGCATCCGGACGGCCCAACCAAGACCAGGAACTCGTGATCGCGTGCCTCGAGCGACACGTCGTGAACCGCCGTGACCTGGTCAAAGCGCTTCCAAACGTGCTCCAGCGTAACCTGTGCCATGTGGCTCCTCCTCGAATCAGTCCGTATGTACCGTATCAGGCCCTAAGAAGTCAACTCGAATCGCTTCTCGAGCGTGGTGAGGTTGCGGAAGCCGTCTTCCGTAACGACCACGGTGTCCTCGATGCGCACCGCGCCAATCGCCGGGTCGTAGAGTCCCGGCTCGACGGTGACCACATCACCGGGAAGCAACTCGTTATCGATCATTCCCAGTCCGGGGGCCTCGTGTATCCCGAGTCCCACCCCGTGCCCGGTGCTGTGGATGAAGCGAGGCCCCTCGCTTTCGCCGCCGAACCCTGCCTCGTCGAACACCTGTTGCGTCGCATTGTGAACATCCTTGCCGTTTGCTCCCGCACGAATCTGGCTGAATGCGGCCTGCTGTGCCTGGAGCGTCGTTCCGTACATCTCCACCAGGCCCGGATTCGGTTTGCCACGCACCACCGTCCTGGTGATGTCCCCCCAGTAGCGTGTTCGCTTGCTTCTGGGGAATATATCGAGAACAATTGACTCGCCCGCCATCAACGGCCCGTAACCCATCCAGTGCGGATCAGCAGCCCCCGGGCCGCCGGCCGTAATGGGATTTGCCGGGTCGAAGCCAAGACGGGTCAGGAAGACCTCAACTTCTGCGCGCAGCCGCTCCATAGTGAGCTGCTCGTCGTTGAGATAGAGCGCCCCGTCGCGAATGTCCGTCGCGGCGATCAGCTCGATAGCATGTGCCGTGGCCCGTTGCGCGGCATCCTGAGACTCAGCAATAGCCTCGATTTCCTCGGCCGATTTCTGGCGCCGCTCTTTCTGAAAGAGCTGCTCATCCACGTCTAACTCATGACCGTCTGAACGGAGATGATCGGCGAACAGTACCGGGAAAGTGCTCTCCACCACGAGCGAATCCGCACCCGTGCCCTCGACCGCTCTTCCCAGGAGGGCGCTAAAGGCCTTGCTGCGGCTGTCCAGCTGTTTCACGAGGTCTCGATAGCCGTAGTCCTCGAAGGTCTTCACCTGGCTAACGGAGGCCTGCTTTCGGGCTCGACCCGCCTCCATGCTGCTGACAATCACCTCCGAGTGACCGTCATACTCCAGATAGACGAACGGATCACCCGCAAGAAAATGCGTTCGATAGTAGAGATTCTGGTCTGACTCACTGTCCCCGACCAGGAGAATTGCCTCGCCCACCGTCACCTCGCGCAAATAACTGACGCTAGTATACAGCGCGAGGTCAACATGAAGGTGTATATAAGCGCGGACGTAGAAGGCGTTGCCGGTGTGGTGAGCTGGGACCAGATCTCGCCGGGAAGTCGCGACTATGCAGTCGGTCGCGATCTGATGGCCGGCGAGGTCAACGCCGCTATCGAGGGGGCACTCGAGGCGGGGGCCGATCAGATCATCGTGAACGACGCGCACAGCCGCATGACGAATCTCCTGCCGGAGCAGATAAACCAACAGGCGCGTCTCATTCTCGGTCACTACAAGCCGATGTACATGTTACAGGGGCTGGATGACACGTTCGATGCCGCCTTCTTTGTTGGCTATCACGGCGCCATCGGAGAGCCGGAGGCAATCCTCTCGCACAGCTACAATCCCCGAGCGATCTGGGAAGCCAAAGTAGACGGACGTGTCGTGGGCGAGATCGGGATCAACGCTTTGGTGACGCAGTACTACGGCGTGCCGATCCGGTTGATGACGGGCGACCAAGCTGTCGCGCGCGAGGCGAGCCAGATTGTTCCCGGTGCTAAGGTTGCCGAGGTGAAGCGCTCCCTGAGCCGTTACAGTGCCGAGAACCTCAGTCCACGGGATGCGCGGGAGCTCATTCGCCGGGAGGCCACGGCGGCACTACGAGACCTGCCTGAACGGGAGCCAATTCGCCGT
>JBOGSL010000136.1:0-1500 GCA_050695395.1 Chloroflexota bacterium
GCCTCTAGTTCGTTGGGAGTGCCCGGATATTGGCGCCGATGTCGGTCCCTTCCGGCGTCCCAGCGCCTCGGCTTGATCATAGGTCGAGATGCTCGGAAACGGCGCCCCGGCCTGCGGTCCGGTCGACTCGCCCCGGCCGCCGAGATAATCGAGGCTCAGGATCCGATAGCGGCTCGCATCGAGCGCCCGTCCCGGACCTACGATCTCGCGCCAGCAGCCGCGTTGGGCATCTTGGGGATCGAACAGGAAACGGTCGCACCAGATGCCCCCGAGCGCGCAGACGACGGGAGCGTCTTGGGCGCCCGTGTGGCGCCAGGCGATGCGCACCGCCGGCAGCCGCCCGCCGTGGTGCAGCGGCCAGTTACCCGGCAGCTCGAGCACCCCCTCGGCGACAGGCAGATTATTGTGAAATGCAGGGTCCATCGGGCTAGGTTTTCGGATGGCACATGGAAGATGGATGGCGTAGTGTATGCGAGTCTGTCTGCTTGTACCGGGACGCCGTTTGCGCTCTAGTTCAGTACAGGCGCGCGACTCGTGTGTCGTGTGAATTGCAATCGACGAAGAACAAAGAGGACCGATCGATGGAGAAGAATACGAAGTACTGGCGCCGCTGGCTTTGCTGCGGCGCTCGGCAAAAAGAGCCCAGGTCTGCTTGGCTAAATGAGTCCGCCTTGGTTACAGGATTCGGTGCACGATATTCCGCGCAAGTTGGATCGTGACCATCTATGCCCGGGGTCATGCTGCAGCGGTTCTTTACGCAAGGCAGTCTTGGCACACGGAAGTGCCAAGAGGCGCCGCCCGGACGGGTGGCGCACCAGGGAGAGCGGCCCACTCGCGGCGCTGGCAGTGAACGACGGCGACCATCGCCGCAAGCTCTGCGAGAGGCGCCGTACGGTTACCTTGGCCGCTGCTCGCTGCCGTCGGACCGTGACACGTGGTCAGCCGCTTCGGAGCGACCTGGAGTTATATCCAGGAGCATCACCTCTTCCAGCACGCGCAGGGGTGTCGTTCTGAGCGGAGCAGGCTCGAGCATCTCCAGCGACACACGCAATCACAACCGCGCTCGCATAGAGCTTCTAGCTGACCAAGTTGGCTCTCAGCGTCCTATCCGCGGATTCCCGCGATTCCGGCATTCGCGCGCGCGAACGCGCTTGTCGGGTCCGCCCGGTCAGCTCCGCTCGTCACCCATCTGGGTTCTGAGCCTGCTCCAAGTCCGGTGCCACGTCAACGGCCTGAAACTGACAGGCATTCACTGCGGACGTCTTTCCCCAACAGCGCTCGGGGTGGACTACTTCTGGCAAGCAAAGCCGGGCTCATTCTCGATAGCGCCTCAGCTGGCTTGCCGTCTCGGCCGCAGTTATCCCCTTGGCGTTGATGTCGGCTGCTACCTCTGCGGACGTGATTTCCGTGGGATTCGGCACCGCGGGAACCTACTCGCTCATTGGCAGCTGCGGTAGCAACTGCGCGACCGTAAGCTTGACGGGAACATCAACCCTGACT
>JBOGSL010000137.1:0-2231 GCA_050695395.1 Chloroflexota bacterium
CTCTCGCAGTTGCGCCTCGGTTGCCTGTGCTCTTGCTTCGCTAGCCTCGGCGCGCAGCGTGAACAAGGCTGCGCCGACCTCGTGGGCTACGTGGGCGAGCAACTCGCGCTCCTCAGCCACCGAGTGCCTCGCCTGGACGCGGGCCGACTATGAGGACTCCGAGTAAATGGCCGTGCACGCGCAGCGGGAACGCGTAACCATCTCGCCCAATTGCGCTCGGCGCTTCGTGCAAGTTGACCTCCGGGTCATGCGCCCGCAGCTTCACCAGGGCCAGATCATCGGCTGCGACTTGCGGCGGCAAATTCTGGGTGCCACCGGCGCGGAGCGGGCATGTGCCGCTCACACCCGAGCAGCTACAGGCGCTCGTCGTAGGGCTGCCGTGGGAGCGACTCGAAGAGTACGGATCGATCCGCGTGTTGTAAGTTCATAAGCTGTTAGTTTCACGACTCCTATGGCATCATCTCCCACATGGAGTCGATGCCCAAATTGACGGAGATGAACACCGAAGCGCTTCGCGAGTTCGCAGTGGGGCTGCTCGGGCAGCTGGCGCAGAAGGACGAGACGATCAAGATCAAGCAGCTGAAGATCGATCAGCTGACCCACGAGATGGGGATCCTCAAGCGCTGGCGCTTTGGTCGGCGCAGCGAGCAGCTCGAGAGCGGCCAACGGAGCCTACTCGAAGAGTCGATCGATGAGGACATCGAGGCGATCGGCGTTGAGGTCGAAGCGCTTCAGGAGCCTGCTGCCGATCGGCAGCAGAAGGATAAGCCCCGCCGCACTGCACTCCCTGGACACCTTCCCCGCCGCGAGGTCCGCCACGAGCCCGAGCAGACCCAGTGCAGCTGTGGTTGCATACTCGAGCGCATCGTTGAGGACGTGAGCGAGAAGCTGGACTACACGCCGGGCGTGTTCGAGGTCGAGCGGCACATCCGCGGTAAATGGGTCTGCCGGCGCTGCGAGCGGCTCATCCAAGCCCCCGTCCCGCCGCAGGTGAAGGGCAAAGAGGCCCAGCACGAGACTGGTGGTTGCAGCGTATACGAGCGTGCGGTTCAGGATGACCGTGACGTCGACTACCCGATGGCGGAGGATCGTGTACAGGAAGCCGACCCCCGCAATAGCGGACAGGAAGAACGATATGGCCACGGAGATCGAAGAACCCAGAAATGGCGTGTTGTTTAGAACAATAGCGGCGACGAATAATGCGATGAGCGCCCGGACGGCCGCGACCGCAAGCAACATAAGGAAACCAGCACGCCACCATGTTCGTGCTCGCGGGTGAAGTGCTCGCACTGCCGGAGATCGTTGCGTTCACGGCCATTGCCAATGTGGGCTCACAGCGAGTCATGCAGCGGCTGGGCATGATCCGTTCTGTCAAAGAGGACTTCGATCATCCCGAGCTTCCGGTGGGCCATCCTCTACGGCGGCACGTACTATACCGGCTGTCCAGAGCTGCCTGTGGCGGCGGAGCGGCGAAGTCCTCAGTGTCGGACTGACGCTGTCGCTCATGGAGATGCCGGAAACGAGAGCGCGTTGGGCTACACACTTGACTCGACGTTACGTACTCTGCTATTCGAACGGGCAACGTATTTAATTTCAGTGTCGGAAATGCATGCATGAATGCCGTCACCGATCACTATGCCCATCTGCTGGCGCCGATCTACCTGTGGATGTCCGGCGGCCCGTCGACCGCCCTCAGCCAAGGAGCTGCAGAACTGTCAGCGCTGAGTGTGGTGCAGTCAAAAGGGGCGCGAGCCGTCGATTTAGGTGCTGGCTTCGGCATGCACGCGATTCCAGTGGCCCGTCTGGGGTACGCCGTGACGGCTATCGACTCGTCGAGCGCGCTGCTCGCCCAGCTTCGGCAATTGGGCGAAGGTTTGGATATTCGCACTGTCGAAGCCGATTTGCTTGAGTTCGCGGCACACCTTGATGCCCCGCCGGTGCTGATTTTGTGCATGGGTGATACCCTGACGCATCTCTCGAGCTCTGGCGATGTCGAAGTCCTCTGCTCTCGGGTTGCAGATTCGCTCGCATCCGGTGGCCGCTTTCTGACGACGTTCCGGGATTACACGCGCCCCGTGAAGGAGGATGCGCGGTTTATCCCAGTGCACAGTGACGCCGACCGTATCCACACGTGCTTCCTGGAGCAAGAGCCAGACCGCATGCTCGTGCACGACATTTTGCATGAGCGCCAGGACGGGGCGTGGTCGATGCGCGTGAGTCACTATCCGAAG